>JAFZQE010000038.1 GCA_017552325.1 Oscillospiraceae bacterium | reverse complement strand
TGTCCTCGGACACGGCCAGCTGCTGGGGGTGGCCCAGGAAGCGCACCTTCGTCTGCGCGAGGTTGATGCCCTGCGCGGACTCGAAGAGCTGTACGACCGCCCTGTCGCCCTCGACCTCGAGCACCTTGCAGCGGCGGACCTCGCCGTTGGGGAGCTCCAGCTCGCCCAGCTCGTCGTAGGTGACGCCCTCGACATGCTCGACGACCATCAGAGGGCTCGCGATCTCACGGATGGTTTTATACTCTTTGATCATGCGTCCTCACCTCCGGCAATGACTTCGGCGATCTCTTTCTTCATCCGCGCCTCGATGGCGTCGTAATCGGCGCCGAAGGTCTTCGCGTCGGCCATTTTGGCGCGGCCGATCAGCTCGCGCGACGGGATCGTGAACAGGGCGTTCATGTTCACGCCCTTGTCCAGCGCCTCACGGCACAGCGTGTCATAGCGCAGCACCAGGTCCATCAGACGGAACTGCTTGGCGTAGGAGGAGTAGGCGTCCTCGTCGACGAAGGCGTTCTGCTGGAGGAAGTCCTCGCGGATCATCTTCGCGGTCTCCATCGTCAGACGGTCGGCGGGGCTGAGCGCGTCCTGACCGACCAGACGGACGATCTCCTGCAGCTCGCTCTCCTCCTGCAGGATGTGCATGGCCTTGGTGCGGTTGGCCATGTAGGCCTCGCCGAACTGCTCGGTGTACCAGGGCGCCAGCGTGTCCAGATACAGGGAGTAGGAGGTCAGCCAGTTGATGGCCGGGAAGTGGCGGGCGTAGGCCAGGGAGGAGTCCAGCGCCCAGAAGACCTTGACGATGCGCATCGTGGCCTGGGACACGGGCTCGGAGATATCGCCGCCCGGAGGCGACACGGCGCCGATGGCGGTGACGGAGCCGCGGCGCTCGTCCTGACCCATGCACTCGACGACGCCGGCGCGCTCGTAGAACTGCGCCAGACGGGAGGCCAGGTAGGCGGGGTAGCCCTCTTCACCGGGCATCTCCTCCAGACGGCCGGACATCTCGCGCAGGGCCTCGGCCCAGCGGGAAGTGGAGTCAGCCAGAACGGCGACGTCGTAGCCCATGTCGCGGAAGTACTCGGCGATCGTGATGCCGGTGTAGATCGAGGCCTCGCGGGCCGCCACGGGCATGTCGGAGGTGTTCGCGATCAGCACGGTGCGCTTCATCAGCGGCTCGCCGTTGCGCGGGTCCTTCAGCTCGGGGAACTCCATCAGAACGTCGGTCATCTCGTTGCCGCGCTCGCCGCAGCCGATGTAGACCACGATGTCCACGTCCGACCACTTGGCCAGCTGGTGCTGCACGACCGTCTTGCCCGAACCGAAGGGGCCGGGCACGGCGGCAGTGCCGCCCTTGGCGATCGGGAACATCGTATCGATGATGCGCTGGCCGCTGTTCATCGGACGGGCCGGCACATACTTTCTCGAATAGGGACGGGCGATACGCACGGGCCAGCGCTGGATCATCGTCAGCTCGTGGTCCTTGCCCTTCTCGTCGCGCACGAGGGCGATCACGTCGGTGATGACGTGGCTGCCGCTCTCGACCCACTGCACCTCGCCGGACACGCCGTTCGGAACCATGATCTTGTGGAGGATCGCGCTGGTCTCCTGCACGGTACCGAGCACGTCGCCGGCCGTCACCCGGTCGCCGGGCTTCGCAACGGGGACGAAATCCCAGACCTTGTCCCGGTTCAGCGCCGGCACGTTGATGCCGCGGGTGATCGAATCGCCCGCGACGGCGCGGATCTCGGGCAGGGGGCGCTGGATGCCGTCGTAGATATTGTCCAGCATGCCGGGTCCGAGCTCGACGGACATCGGCATCCCGGTGGTGACGACCTCCGCGCCGGGGCCGAGGCCCGAGGTCTCCTCGTAGACCTGGATGGAGGCGCGGTCGCCGGTCATGTTCAGAATCTCGCCGATCAGGTGCTGAGTGCCCACGCGCACCACGTCGGAGACGTTGGCGTCGCCCAGACCCTCGGCCACGACCAGCGGGCCGGATACCTTGGTAATAGTTCCGCTCATTCTATCAATCCTTTCCGTATAAGCTCCCCCAGGGGGAAGTGAAGAATGAAGAGTGAAAAGTGAAAAGAGAATGTTCCGCAGCGCGGGCATTTTTCATTTTTCACTTTTCATTTTTCGTTTCGGAGCAAGCCTCCGTTATCAGTCTCCGAGGATGTTCGTTCCGACGGCGCGTTCGACGGCCGCCTTCAGCGCGGACTGGCCGAGGCCGATGCTGCCCTCGCGGCCCGGGATCAGGATGATGGCCGGGCGGGGGCTGTCCTTGAAGCGGTCGATCTCGTGCTGCAGCTCCGGCGCGAGGGTCTCCTCCAGGTAAATGATGGCGTAGTCCTCGCTGTCGCGGGTCAGCCGGCGCAGGATCGGCCCGGCCTCCGCCGCGTTCGCCGCGGGCCAGGTCTCCAGCCCGAGGGCCTTGAAGCCCATGACGGTCTCCCGACCGCCGATCACGGCAATTTTATTCATAACAGCTCACGCAGCCTTTCCCGGATCGTCTGGGGGGCGATGCCCGCCAGCTTCCCCGTCAGGATCATGCGGACGACGGTGGTCTCGTTCTCCGCGGCCGCCAGATAGGCGATGACCGCCTCCTCGCCGTAGGAAACGAGCTTAGCGCCGCGCAGATAGCGCACCACGGCGTCGTCGCAGGCGCGCTCGAAGGCCGTCATGCCGCCGCCCTCGATCGCCGCGGCGCCCAGCGCGGCCGCCTCGGCCAGATCCGTGCCGCCGAACACGGCCGTCAGTCCTTCGACCCCGCCGACGAAGCGCTCCGCGTCGGTTTTCCCGCCCGGCACCAGGGCCAGGCGCAGGAACTCCGCGTTCTTGCCCATGCGCGCCGTGCGCACCGCGCTCTTGAGGTTGGTGCTGTCGGCAAGGATGGCGACGTAGCCCCGCGCAAATTCGCCCATCGGCGCGCTCAGCGCCTGCAGCTCTTCAAAATACGCTCGGTCGAGCGCGAAGTCCGAGAGCTGGGGGTTGGAAGTGCGGGCGAGGATCTCTCCGCCCTCGGCCATCGCCTTCGCCAGGCGCTCGGGCAGCTCGCGCCAGAGCTCCTCCCGGTAGGCGTTGAGCAGCTTTTCGGGGGCGACGCGGCCGGAGGCGCTCATAACCGGCAGCGGATCGCTGCCGGTCGCCTCAGCCTTCAAAACGACCTTGGCGTTGTGGTAATCGTATTTCACGCGGAACAGATCCACCGCCGCACGGGCGGGGGGCTGCAGGGACAGCTCCCGGAAGATCTCCGCCCGGTTTTCGGTCAGCGCCCGGTCGATCCCCGCCGCATTGTTCGCGGACAGGTCCTCATAGCCGCAGTCGGTCAGGAGCTTGGCGCACTCGGCATAGGAGGGCGCGTCCAGCATCCGCTCGGCCTTTTCGCGGCTGAGCATCCGCGGCTCCCGCGCGCGCAGCATGGCGGACAGAAACAGATAGTCTTCTCTTTTGTACTGCAATCGAATCCCTCCTGTCCGTCGGGATCAGTCGAAGAGCAGACCGGCCAGCTCCGAGGACATCTCGCCGCGCTGCAGCTCGACGAGGAGCTCGGCGCTGCAGTTGGTCTCGATGCTGCCGCGCCGGAGCAGGAGGCCGCCCTTGATGCCGCTCTCCGCAGTGGAGAGCTTCAGCGCCGCGGGTCTTCCCTCCGCCGCGAGCTTCGCGTTGGCCGCCCTGACCGCCTTCTCGCCGACGGCGGCGCGGTCTCGGGCGTTGAGGACGATCTCCTCCCCGCCGGTAACGGAGGCGCGGGCCGCCAGCTTGGCCAGCAGCTCGACGTACTCGTCCTCGGGCAGGTTCACCAGCTTCTCGCAGGCGAGCTCGAAGCTCTGCGAGACCATCTCCTGCTTGAGCGCCAGCAGGCCCTTCCTCGACTCCATGCGGGCGATGCGGTCCATGCTGTCCACGCGGTCCTCGCAGGCCTTCCCGCCGGCAAGAAGCCGTTCGTTGTAGCGCTCTTTGGCCTTTCCCTCGAAGTCGGCACGGATGGCGGCGCACTGCTCCTCGGCCTGGGCCAGGATCGCGGCGGACTGCGCCTCGGCGTCAGCCCGGATATGCGCGATGATTTTTTCAGTGCCTTTCATAGATACTCCAATCCGCTCCGTGCGATCAGGCGACGGCGTTGATGATAAAGATGGAGGACAGCATGCAAAGGATGGCGTAGAACTCGACAACGACGCACATGATCATGCCCTTGGACCAGTCGTCGGGCTTCTTGGCCAGGATATTGATGGAGGCCGCGGCCACCTTGCCCTGCGCGATGGCGGACAGCAGACCGCCGATGGCGATGGGCAGGCAGGCGGCGAGGATCTGCAACCCCTGCTGCACGCTGATGCCGGCAAGATCCGTGACCTTATTCAGAGCAAAGAAGAAAATAACGAAGCCGTAGAGGCCCTGGGTGCCGGGGATGACCTGCAGGATCATGACCTTGCCGGACTTGCTGGGGTCCTCGGAGACGAGGCCGGCGCCGGCCTCACCGGCGATGCCGGTGCCCTTGGCGGAGCCCACGCAGGCCAGAGCGGCCGCCAGAGCCGCGCCAAGCATACCGAGAGCCATACCGCCGAAAGATTCGATGATGTTCATGTAATGTTCCTCCTGTTTTATTTGAAATTAATCATTTTGAAATTAATCATTTCCTCATAAGCTCCCCTCACAGGAGAGCTGTCAGCGAAGATGACCGAAGGGTTTCCCAAATGTGATAAACCCTACCACCGCTTACGCGGTCCCCCTCCTCTTTCAGGGGAGGCAAGCTATTTCGCTTTCACGTATGTACCGCTGTACTTTAACGGCCGGAACGGCTTGCCGCCGTCGGCGTAGAACTTGCCGAAGAACTCCAGGCACTGCAGGCGCAGATCGTGCACGTAGCAGCCTAGCAGATTCAGCGCGAAGTTGATCCCGTGGCCAAGCAGGAAGATGATCACGAAGGCCAGGCCCGTGAGCACGTTGAGGCCGAACGACTGGGCGGGCATCACCGCAACGATGTTAAACACTTTGCCGACCGCGCCGCCGGCGAGCATCAGCGCCATGATACGCGAGTAGCTCAACACGTCGCCGAACCAGCCGGTCGCAGTGTTGTAAACGCAGCCAAAGGCCGCCGTCAGCTTGCCGATGCCCTTCGCGTGCCGCCCGGCGCCGAAGAGCAGGGCCACACCGCCGAGCGCCAGCACGACGATACCCGCCCAGTGCAGGAACGGGTTGGGCAGGAGCAGCCTGTCCGCCGCAAAGAGCAGGCCTCCGATCAGGATCACCCACAGGGCGCCTTCCTCAAAGATCGCGTCGCCCTTGTTCCCGGCTTTCCACTTCTGCGCGAAGGACACGGCCATGCCGGTATTCAGGTGCAGCAGGCCCAGCACCATCGAGCCGCCGAGCACCAGAATGCTGTCCGCCTGCGGATCAAACAGATGCCACAGGCCGGGCCAGGTGCTGTCCGGGTTGATCAGGTGGACGAGCTGGTAGATGACGTCGCCAAAGAATCCGCCGGTCAGCACGCCCATCGCGAAGGTCGCGATGCCGCCGTAAAGCAGCAGCTGGCAGAAGACGCGGGCATTGCCCTCCGGCTTCATTTTCGCCATCGCGACGATCGCCGCGGCGACCATCAGCAGGCCGTAACCCATGTCCGCCATCATCAGGCCGAAGAACAGGATGAAGAAGGGGGCCATCAGCGGGTTCGGGTCCACCGTGCCGTAGGCCGGCAGACTGTACATATTCGTCACCATATTCAGAGAATTGGTGAATTTGTTGTTTTTCAGGCTGACGGGGACCTCCGGGTATTCCTCCTCGGGGGGATCCTCGGTCTCCCAGGCGCAGCCGAAGCGCTCGAAGACCTCGGCCAGCTCCTCCTCCCGCTCGGCGGGCATCCAGCCCTGGAGCAGCAGGGTGCTGCCGGTCGCGCAGAGCTTCTCCTCGGTCTCGGCCAGGTCGATCCGGGTCGCCGCCGCGTCGCAGGCAAGCTTAAGGCTGTCGCGCTCGCCGGCCAGGTCGACGATCGCCTGCTCGCAGGCGAGCTTCTCCTCGGCCAGGGCCTTGAGCTCGGCCTCCGCGCGCTCGGCGTTCTCCTGTGCGGTGCCGCTCATGCCGGTAAAGGCGATCGGCGCGTAGCCGAAGGGACGCAGGGCGTCCTGCGCGGCGGCGGTCTGCTCCTTGCGGCTGAGCAGCAGCAGATAGCGCTGGCTCTTGTCCGTCGAAACCGGGAAGAGCTCGGCCTCCTCGGCGGCGAGCGCCATGGCCTCCTCCGCCTTGCCGAGATCGGAACGGATCGGCATCGAGCCGAGCGTCACGGCGCTGCTGCGCGTTTCGTTCCGCTCCAGGGGCAGATCCAGCGCCAGCCAGGGCTGCAGCGACTCGATCGTGCTGCGCAGGCGGCTCTCCTCCGCGCCGATGCGGCGGATGCGCTCGCTCTGTGTGCGCAGGGTCTCCGCTGTGGCAAGCGCGGCGTCCAGCGCCGCATCATCCAGCAGCTTTTCGCCCGCCACCTCCGGCTTAGGGCTCAGCAGGGGGGATTTGGCCGGTGCGTAGCGGTCGAGCACGCCCAGCGCATTCTGCAGCGCCTGCTGACGGCCGCGCTCGGCCATCAGTTCGCTGCTCTCGCGACGGATCAGGGAGGCGAATCCCTCCGCCTGCAGCTCGCTCGGCTCGGACACCTCCACGCAGCCGCGGCGCAGCAGTTCGCGCAGCAGCTCGTCCCGGACGGATCGGACAGCCATCAGCCGAAGCTTTTTCATTTTTACAATGGCCATCTCAGCTGTTCACGATCCTTTCCACCACGAGAGATGCCGCCCGGTCGAGCCTTGTCTCGGCTCTCGCGCGCAGCGCGGCTTTTTTGTTTTCCACCTCGCGCTGCAGCTCGGACGCCTTGTCCATGGCCTCCGCATCCGCCTTCCGGCGAAGCTCGGCCAGGGCGCTGTCAGCCTTGTCGCCCGCGGCCTCCACGGCCGCCTTGCCGGCGGCCTGCGCGTCGCTGACCATCTGTCTGGCCTTCGCTTCCGCGGCCGCGACGGCGGCTTTGGCTTCGGTCTCCGCCTGCACGACGCTGTTGATCGCTTCAAATGACATTGGCACACCCCCTCTGTCTGTTTCGGACTATCATCATTCCGGCCCGAAGGCCGAACAAAACGATATGAATATGATACCGCAGAATCGCCGATCTTGCAAGCCGCGGCATATACTTTTCTCGGATTATTTGTATTCTTTTCTTCAATAGTGCGCGAAACTGCCGCCCTCAGGAGATCGCCGGTCGGACGCTGGCGAGGATGATCGTCGCCGCGATCTGGCTGATCTCCTCCGGGCTGCGGCGCTCCGGCTCGTCCAGCCACTTCTGGATGATGCCGATGCAGCCGTTGATGATGAAGGCGTTGTACATCTCGAAGCGGGCGGGATCGCAGTCCGGCGCGGCCTCGCGCCAGATGTGCGAGCAGCGCTCGTCCACCTGCGCCTTGATCTTCTCGATGAACTGCATGTCGCCGTGGGGACCGAGCATGATCTTGCAGAAGGCCCGGTTTTCCCCCAGAAAAGAAAAAATCGCGCTCAGATAGGGAAAGGCGGACTCCCGCTCCACGGCGCGCGCCATCGTGTGCCGGAAGCTCTCGAAAAACTCGCCCTCCATCTTGCGCAGCATGTCGTAGATGTCGGTATAGTGAAAATAAAAGGTGCCTCGGTTGACGTCCACCAGCTCGGTCAGCTCCTTGACCGAGATCTCGTTGATGGGCTTGTCCTCCATCAGGCGCAGCAGCCCGTCGCGCAGCTTTTTCTTCGTGTTGCGGACGCTGCGGTTCTCTTCTCCTGCCTTGTTCATGGTAATTCTCCTTCAACAGATCGCTCGCATCTGTTCAAATTTCGTCATACAGGAAGAATCTGCCTCTTGACCCCTTCGGGGTCGGGAGTATAATTGAACTGTAATATAATTTTCAACACTTGTCAAGGAGCGTTTTCGATGTCGGCGCAGCGGGAAGGCAAACGGGATATCATGCACGGCGTGGCGGTACTGATCGTGAAGTACCGCTTTGTCATCATGCTGCTTTTTATCGCCGCGGCCGTCTACTGCGGGCTCTCGCTGGGGCGCGTGAAGGTCAGCTCGGAGCTGACGATCTTCCTCCCGCCGGAGACCGAGACCCGCCGCGGCATTCAGATCATGGAGGATTCCTTCGTCACCCTGGCGACCGAGGACGTGATGCTCGCCAACGTCACGGCCGAAACCGCGCAGAAGCTTGCCGACGAGATCGCCTCCTTCGACATGGTCAGCGGCGTGGTCTTCGACCGCACGGCCGCCCACTACGCCGGGGCCTCGGCGCTGCTGTCGGTCTCCTTCCGGGGTACGGAGGACGACCCGAAGGTCATCGCCGAGCAGGAGCATATCCGGGACTTCCTCGAGCCCTACGACACCTATATCTACGCCGTCACCTGGCAGGCCTATTTCGCGCAGCTGGCGCAGGAGATGGTGGGCATCGTGCTGATCGCGGTGCTGGTCATCATCGGCATCCTGCTTTTCACCTCGCGCAGCTATTTCGAGGTCGTGATCTTCTTCCTCGTGTTCCTGTTCGCGGCGATCCTGAACATGGGCACCAACTTCTGGCTGGGCGAGATCTCGACGATCACGAATTCCATCGCCGTCATCCTGCAGCTCGCGCTGGCGATCGACTACGCCATCATCTTCAGCCACCGCTACCAGGACGAGGCGCTGCTGCATGAGAGCGCGCGGGAGGCGCTGATCGAGGCGCTGGCCAAGTCGATCCTCGAGATCTCCTCCTCCAGCCTGACGACGATCTCCGGTCTGCTCGCGCTGATGCTGATGCAGTTCCGCCTGGGCTACGACCTGGGCATGGTGCTGGCCAAGGGCATCCTCTGCAGCCTGCTGACCGTGTTCCTGCTGATGCCGGGGCTCATCATGCTCTTCCCGAAGGCGATCCGCCGCAGCGCGCACAAGACTCTGATTCCCGACATCCGCCCATGGGGCCGCTTCCTGACGCGCTCGGGCTACTGCTTCGTCTGGCTCTTCCTGCTGCTGATCCCGGCGGCGGTCTGGCTCTCCGGCCATGTCCGCTACGCCTTCAGCGACAGCGGCGTGTCGGAGCTCGTGTACTCGGAGAGCCGCGAGGCCATGCACCGCATCTCCGACACCTTCGCCGACTCGACGCCGGTCGCGCTGATCGTCCCTGCGGAGGATTTCGAGAAGGAAAAGGCCGTGATCCGCGAGGTCGAACAGCTGCCGGAGATCCGCTCGGCCACGGGTCTTGCGAACATCGACATCGACGGCGAGCATGTGCTGACCGACCGCTATACCCCGCGTATGCTCGCGGAGCTGCTGAACGTCGGCCCCGAGGAGGCGACGCTGCTCTTCCAGGCCTACGGCATCCGGCACGAGGAATACCAGGCGATCTTCGGCAGCGCCGAGACCTATGAGGTGCCGCTGGTGGACATGATCCTTTTCCTCTTCGATCTGAGCGACCGCGGGGTCATCAGCCTCGACGCCGAGGCGCAGGAGCGCCTGGACGAGCTGCGCGAGCCGCTGACCCTGGCGCTGGATCAGCTGCGCGGCAACGGCTGGAACCGCATGCTCTTCACCGCGGCCGTGCCGGTCGAGGGCGAGGAGAGCGTCGCGCTGGTGGAAAATATCCGCGCCATCGCCGAGCGGCAGTACGGCGCGGACAGCGTCCTCGTCGTCGGCGACATCACGAGCGCGCGCGACCTGCGCGAGTCCTATACCGGCGACTCGCGGCTCATCAGCCTGCTGACCATCGCCTTCGTCTACACGATCCTGCTGTTCACCTTCCGTTCGGTGATCGGCTCGGCCCTGCTGGTTTTCGTCATCCAGGGCAGCATCTGGATCAACTTCTCCTTCCCGTATCTGGAGGGCTCCCTGCCCTCCTTCGTGACGAGCATGATCGTCTCCGCCATCCAGATGGGCGCGACGATCGACTACGCGATCGTGCTGATGAACCGCTATCTGGTGCTGCGCGGCTCGCTGCCGAAGAAGGAGGCCATGGCCGAGGCCGTCAACCAGGCCTTCCCCACCGTGCTGACCTCCGGCTCGATCATGACGATCGCCGGCCTGCTGATCGCTTTCCGCGTCAGCGACATCTACGTCGGGCACATCGGCCTCGCCGTCGGGCGCGGCGCCTTCTGCTCGGTGGTCCTCGTGCTCACCGTGCTGCCGCAGCTGCTGCTCCTCTGCGACGGGCTGATCAAAAAGACGACCCTGCGCATCGATCTGACGGGAGGTGAGGACGCATGAAACGGATCCTTTCCGCCCTGCTCTGCCTGCTGCTGATCCTCGCCCTCGCCTCTCCCGCGCTGGCCGAGGCGCCGGTCGAGACGGACGTTCCGCTCGAGACCGAGGCGCCGCCGGAGCGCATCACGACGCCGGAGGAATTCCTGCGCTTTGCCGAGGCCTGCGCGCTCGAGAGCTATTCGAAGGGCCGCGTCTTCTCGCTGGAGACCGACCTGACGCTCGGCGCGGACTTCGCCCCGATCCCCTATTTTGCCGGGACCTTCCTCGGCAACGGGCACCGCATCGAAGGGCTCGATCTGCGCGGCGACGGCTCGCGCCTCGGGCTGTTCCGCACCCTCGCCGAGGGCGCGCGGGTCTGCGACCTGGAAGTCAGCGGCAGCGTCTGCCCCGGGGGCACCCGGATCAACGTCGGCGGCCTCGCCGGCGTCAACGGCGGGACGATCGAAAACTGCTCCTTCAGCGGCACCGTGACCGCGCTCGAGAACGTCGGCGGCCTGGTCGGGACGAACGGGGAGAGCGGCGCGATCCTCTCCTGCCGCTTTGAGGGCGAGGTACGCGCCGAGCACCAGTCCGGCGGCGTCGCCGGGAAAAACCTCGGCCTGATCGAAAAATGCCGGAACGCCGGCGCGGTCAACAACGTATCGATCACGCCGGAGCGGAAGCAGAGCTTCGACCTGGCCGCCTTCACCGAGGACGACTTCCTCGATCTGGCCGACATCGGCGGCGTCGCCGGGGAAAACGACGGCGTCATCCGGGACTGCGTCAACGAGGGCCCGGTCGGCTATCCCAACACGGGCTACAACGTCGGCGGCGTCGCCGGCAAAAGCAGCGGCTACGTCACCGCCTGCGAAAACCGCGGCCCCGTCCGCGGACGGCGCGACGTCGGCGGTATCGTCGGGCAGCTCATCCCGCACGCGGTCTGGGATTTCTCCGAGGATCGGCTGAACGGGATCACGGACGAGCTGGAAAAGCTCGACGAGCTGCTCTCCTCCGGCTCCCACGGCGCGGAGGTTCGCTCCGGCTCCGTGCGAAGCCACCTGAACGTCCTGCACGGCTCGGTCACCGACGCGCTCGACGAGCTGCGCGGCGTCATGAGCTACTATACGGGCGCGGCGGGCGTCGACCCCGGTTCCCTGCCGATCGAGATCGACCCGGAGACCGGCCTGCCGACCGTGCCCGGCGTTTCGCTGACCGGAGCGGACCTCGACGGCCTGACGCAGGCGCTCGACCGGGTCTATACCGAGTCCGCGGCCCTGTCCGAGGAGCTGAGCGACGACATGCTCGCGGCCAGCGACTATCTGCGTTCGGTCAACGCGCAGATCACCCGCGTGCTCGACTGCATGGGCGGCATGCTGGGCACGCAGAGGCAGGGCGAGCTGATCGAGATCTACGATCTCTCCGCCGACGAGACCTGGGAGCACGACCCCGGCGCGGTGGACGGCTGCTACAACGCCGGCTCCGTCGAGGCCGAGAGCAGCGCGGGCGGCATCGCCGGCAGCATGGCCTTCGAGCTGTCCTTTGACATGGAGGACAATCTGAACGCCTCGGACTTCGTCAGCTCCGACGCGAAGCGTTATCTCTTCGCCGCGCTGCGCGGCTGCGAGAGCCGGGGCGAGGTCACGGTCCGCGCCGACTGCGCGGGCGGCGTGGTCGGCCGGGCCGAGGCCGGCGCGGTCGTCGACTGCGTAGGCGCGGCCGCCGTGCGCTCGCTCAAGGGCGACTATGTCGGCGGCATCGCCGGTTCCTCGGACGGCGTCATCCGCGCCTGCTGGGCGCGCGGCGTGCTCGGCGGCGGGAAATACGTCGGCGGCGTCGCCGGCAGCGGCCTGACGGTCCTCGACTGCGCCTCCTGGGTCAGCATCGAGCGCGGCGCGGAGTATCTGGGCGCCGTGGCAGGCTGGGCCGAGGGCGAGATCTCCGGCAACCGCTACGCCGGGGAGGGCCCCGCGGGAGTCGACGGCGTGAGCCTCGAGGGGCAGTGCGAGCCGGTCGAGGTGGCGGCGCTGCTCGCGCTCGACGGCGCGCCGGAGGGCTTCGACGAGCTGGTGCTGCGCTTCTACGTCGGCGAGCGGCTGGTCGAAGAGCGCAAGATCCCCTTCGGCAGCGCCGCCGGCGAGCTGCCCGCGGTGCCGGACGAAGGCGCGCGGCGCTGGCGCTGGGAGAATTTCGACCTTGAGCACGTTTACCGGAGCATGGACGTCCGCGGCAGCTATACCGAGCCTGTCACGGTGCTTTCCTCCGGGGAGGAGCCTCCGCTTTTCCTCGTCGAGGGCGAATTCACCGAGGATCAGCGTCTGACGGTCTCGCCCTGCGGCTTTGAGACCGAAGAAGAAACCCTCGCCGCCGCTGCGCTGTCGGTCGAAGGTTATGAAGGCGCGCTGACCGTTCACCTGCGCGCCGAGGGCGGCGGGCGGCTTTTCCTGGTCGAGACGGACGGCACGCTGCGCGAGCTCCCCTTTGAAGTCGACAAGAGTTACCTCGTCTTTTCGCTGGACAACGGAGCCTCCTTCGTCTATCTGCGCGGGGAGAGCGCCCCCGCCTGGATCCCCTGGGCGGCGGGGGGCGGCGCGGCGCTGCTGCTTGCGGCTATTCTTCTGATCCGGCACAGGCGCAAAAAAGCCGCTGTCAAGGCAGCGGCCGAACATGAAGAAAAAGCTTGAAAACCGTCGGTTTTCAAGCTTTTTCTTTTTGAAGGCCCGGTTCTGCCGGGCGTTTTTCATTCGATTTCCGCGAGGATCTCCCCGACGGCCTCCTCCGGCTCGCCGAGCAGGCGCACATAGCCCTGCAGGCTCTGCGCCTTCGCCCGCAGCGCCCGGGAGGCGTCGTCGACGAAGATCGCGCAGCGGCCGCGGCAGTTTTTGGCCTCCTGCACCAGGTTGGCCGCCGGGGAATTGCCGTCGAAGGCCAGCAGCACCGAGGGGCGGCGCTTGAAGATCTCGTAGCCGAAGCTCTTGTACAGGCCGTTGCCGCTCGGCTCGACCGACAGGCGCAGGGCGACGCCGCTGCGGCGCAGGCGCTCGCACTCGGCGCGGCTGATCGCGCCCGGGACGATGGCGAAGACAAGGAAGCGGCCGCGGTTTTGCTCGACGAGGTATTTCTCGTAGCCGCTCAGCCGGTGGCCGACGACGAAGAACATCTTCTCCGGGTCGCCGCGGCGCAGCAGCTCGTCGATCAGGCGGCGGCCTTTCTCGCGCGTTTTGGTCTGTCGGCGCTCGCTGTTGAAGCTGCCGCCGGCCAGCACGACGGGCGTTTTTTCCTGCGGCAGCGGGAGTACCCGCTCGCCGAGCTCCTCGGCGGCCTCCACGCGCCCCTCCTGCCGCTGAAGCTCCTCCTCCGGCAGCGGCGTCTCCGCGATGCGGCGGCGCAGACAGTCCGCCGGGGCCTCGCCCGCGCACAGGCGCTCGAAGGCCGCGCTCTTGTCGGCGAAGACCGCCCGGCTCTCGCGTTCGATCTCCGCCTCGGCCGCGCGCATCTGGCACAGCTCCGCGTGATCGAGCTCCAGCATCTTCTCCAGGCTCAGCTCCTCGTCGATCGAGTTTGTGCCGTAGAGTGCGCCGCCGTCGGTGCCCTGCACGCAGCGGATGCCCTCGCGCAGGTACTGCTTGAGCGGGTGATGCTTCAGGTCGCTGAGGTTGTTGAGCCGCACATTCGAGGTGATCTGGAACTCCAGCACGACCCCCTGCTCCCGCAGCTCGCGGGTCAGTCTGCGGCCCTGCGGCGACTGCAGATTGCAGGCGTAGAGCCCGTGGCCCAGGCGCAGCGGGGGCATCGGCTGCCCCGGGGCGAGGGCCTCGCGCACGCAGCGGATGCTGTTGGCCACGTTGTCGCGCAGGCTGTCGTTTTCACCGGCGTGGATGCGCAGGACGAAGCCCGGCGTCTCGGCCGCGATGCGCACCAGCTCGCGGATCAGGCCGCGCAGCTCGAGGATGTCGTTGATCTCCTCGCCGACGATGTCGCTGCCCGCGACATAGGGGTCGGCGGCGACGGCGCGGATGACGCGCAGGTTCTCCGCGAGATAGCCGCTCGGGGTCACGCTGTCGCGCACGATGGTCAGGGGCGTGCGCCGCACGGCCGCGAGGAAGCGCAGCAGCACCCCGGTCTCGCGCGTGACGGCGGGCATGATCTCGTGGATCTGCCGCAGCACCTCCGGCGCAAGCTCGGGCTTTGTGAGCGCGGTGTCGGAGATCTCGGCGTAGTCGATGCCGTGCCGCCGGTAGCCGCGGGCGATCCACAGGAGCTTGTCCTGGAAGAGCGTGTTGTTCCGGTACAGCTCGTTTTCGCGGTCGGCGAGCATGCGCTCGAGCACGACGCGGATCTCCGGGTCGGGCAGGCGGCTCAGCACGCCGAGCGGGATGCGCCTCTCGGCGGGGACGCCCTTGGTGAAGACGTAGCGGTAGAGATAGACCTTCTCGAGGTCGGCGAAGACGGCCTGCCCGTCCTTCGGGATGGCGAGGGAGACGCGGATGCGCGCGATGTTCCAGGCCGCGTCCGTCGGATTGTTCAGGATCAGGTCGGCAAAGTTGATGAAGGTGTTGTCGTCGATGCGGCGCTCGAGGTATTTCCCCGTCAGCGGCGAATCGCGCAGGGCCTCGGCGGCCGCGGCGCGGGATCGTTCCAGCGCCTCCGCCTGCGCCTGACTGACGCGCAGGCCGAGCTTTTTGATATAGTAGAGCGGGTAGCGGATCTGATGGCGGATGCCGAGGGCGATCAGCACGTCGGGCTCGAGGTTGCCGCTCATGTGGGTGTGCAGGTCGGTATGGAACTTGCAGTCGCTGAAGATGTAGGTCTTGACGATGGTCTTGGCCACGCTGAGGCGGTAGTCCTTCGTCTGGCTCATCAGCGCCTTGGAGATAGCGGGGACCGAGGCCTTCATCTCGACGCTGCCGTCCGGGAAAATGTTGGCGATCTTGGTGTTGCCCATGCGGAAGATGTAGAGCCGGCGGTTGTCGCCGTCGACGTAGCAGGGCACCTCGCCGCGGATGACCTTGAGGCCCTCGTCGTCAAAGCTCAGCGGCAGCTCACAGAGCTTCGCGAGGTTGGTGATGAGGTTGCCGGTGCGGTGGTTGGGCGTGCGCAGGACGTAGTTCAGCGTTTCGCCCTCGCGGTACAGATCGACGATGATGTCCTTTTCCTTATCCAGAAAAAACCGGCCGAAATACGGCATGCGCGCCCCTCCTCTCCGCGGGATTTTGTCCATTGTACCATCCGGGCGCGGAAAAAGCAATCCGGCGGCGAAAAAACAAGCAAAGGCAAACGCCTTTGCTTGTTTTTTCATAAAAGCGAACATCAACCGATGCCGCCGTCGAAGAAGGCATAGTGGTCTTCGAAGTCCCCATAGCTCAGCATTTTTCCGGTCTCGCGGATCTCGAGGTTCCGGGCCACCTTCATCATATCTTCCAGGCTGATCTCGCCGGAGAGCGTCACGACCCAGCCGGCCTCCTCGTTGGCCAGCACGACGAAGTTCTGCTGCAGATCGCGCTCCGGAACGTTGAATGCGGGCTCGGCGTCCAGATGGTTGACGCCGTGGAAACACAGCACGTCGACGCCCTGTTCGTCCCAATGATCTTCGCTGATCGCATCGGGCCTGTAATAGAGCAGCAGCAGCGCGCCGCCGTTGTTGAACTGTGACATGGCATAAGCCTGGATCTGAAGCGGCTGACTCATATCCTGATAGACGCCCTGTCCGGCAAGCATCTCCGCCGTAAAGCGCCAGCGCCAATTATCCCTGTCCATCGAGGCCATTTCCTCCGGCAGCCAGCCGGGGCGGAACTGGATCTCTTTGCTCACAGCCGTCTCCGGGAAGGTGACGGCAAGCTTCGCGTCGGTCCATTCGACATAGCCGCCGGGGCCATCATACCATGTGATGCGGAAGGTCTCATCTGGGTCGGGCCGGCGGGTCAGCATGCTGAAGAAGCCGGTCGCCCAGGCCGTGACTCCCAGCGCCAGAATCAGCGCGGCGGCGAGCACGAGGGTGATGATGCGTTTCTTTTTCATTTTTACGATCCTTTCCGGGGCGCCGGATGCTTCCTCGGGCGCGCAGCGGATCGCCTCTTCGATCAGGCGGTCGTCCAAATCGGACAAAAGCCGGAAAAATCCGTCCCGATTCATACAAGCAGGCCCTCCTTTTTCAAATAATTCCGCAGTTTCCCGCGGAGGCGGAAAAGACGCGCGGAGATGCGGCTCTCGCGGCTGTGCGACGCGGCGGCGAGCTCCTTGACGGAGTCGGCAAACCAGTAACGCCGGACAAAGAGCACGCGGTCGTCCCGGTCCAGCATGGCCAGAAATCGCTCGACGGCGGCAAGCAGCTCGCGCGCCTCCAGTTCCTTCTCCAGGTCGACGCCGGAGGGAACGACCTCGGCCAGCTCGTCAAGCACCAGCTCGAAGCCGGCGTCTCTTTTTGCAGCGGTGTTGGCGCGGTATCTGGAAATCGCGAGGTTGCGGGCGATGCGGCACACATAAGCGGCCAGCGGGTCCGGCCGGTGAGGCGGAATACTGTTCCAGACCGCCAGCCAGGTATCGTTGGCGCATTCCTCCGCGTCCTGCGGATCGTGCAGAATGTTGACCGCCGTTTTCGTCACCAGAGCGCCGTATTTTTTGCCCAGCTCACCGATCGCCTGTTCCGAGCGCTCCAGAAACAGGTCGATGATCCGGCTGTCCTCCATACGCGTCACTTCCTTTCCGCCTCACCCTTTATCTCGCAAACGGAGGGCGGATCTTACGGGTTATTTGAAAAAAGTCCTCCATCCCGGCAAAACCGGCAAGGAGGACTTATCGATGGTCTGAGATCACAAACTGATCTGCAGCGACGGCGGATTCGTCTCCGCGACGGCGCAGGTCTGTGCGCCGGCGGAGAGGGCGGCCCGCGCCGTGCTGCGCAGGTTGAGGCCACGGACGCCCGCCCAGATGATGGCGGCCATCGCCGCGTCGCCCGCGCCGGTGGTGTTGACGACCCGTCCGGCCATGCGCGGCAGACGGACCCGCTCCTCTCCCTCGGCGGCGAGCATGCCCTCCGCACTGAGGCTGATGAACACGCGGCCGACGCCCATGTCCAGCAGCACCCGCGCCGCCTTGCCGGGGTAGTTCTCCCCGGTCAGCTGCGCGGCCTCGCGCGCGTTGGGCTTGAAGCCCTCGAGGCGCGGCAGGATCTTCAGCAGGCGCGGCGCCTTGGCCGTCGACACCGGGTCGGCGTACATCGGCGCGGTGCAGCTGTCCGCCAGGAAGTCGAGCGTCTCCTCGCTGAGGTTCGCGTCGACGAAGACCGCGGCGGAGGCGTTGATCTCGTCCATCAGCGGCCGCAGATACTCCGGCGTGATCCGTTCGGCGATCTCCATGTCGGCGATGCCGACGTGCATGTCCCCCGCCGCGTTCGTCACGTACAGAAAGGTCGAGGAGCGTGCCCCGGGCACCGTGAGCATCCGGCTGACGTCTATCCCCAGCGCCTCGCAGCCCTCTTTCAGGCCGCGGCCGAAGAGGTCGTCCCCGACGGCGGCGATCAGCCGCACGTCCATGCCCAGCAGGCGCAGATCGTGCGCGACGTTGCGCGCCACGCCGCCCGGGCGCAGCTCGATGCGGCCGGGGTTTGAGTCGTAGAGGCGCAGCGCGGCGGCGGGGCCGCCGCCGATGTCGGTATTGGCCCCGCCGATCACGGTGATGACCGGCTTCCCGTTCACAGCATCCATATCTTGTCCGCGTACTCACGGATCGCGCGGTCGGCGGCGAAGAAGCCGCTCTGCGCGGTGTTGACCAGCGCCAGGCGCGCAAGCTCGTCACGGTCGCGGATGCGGTCGTACAGACGGGTCTGGCAGTCGGCGTAGGAGTGATAATCCGCGATCAGCATGTACTGGTCGCCGCCGTAGTTGAGCATGGAGACCAGGTCGGAGTAGCTCTTGCCGTCGGAGAAGCCCTCGCGGAAGCGCTTGAAGATGCGCTGCAGCTCGTGGTCGCTGTTGAAAATGTCCAGCGGCTTGTAGCCGCGGCGGCGCAGGTCGGCGATCTCCTCGGTGCGCAGACCGAAGAGGAACATGTTCTCGTCGCCCAGGAAGTCGTACATCTCGACGTTCGCGCCGTCGAGCGTGCCGATCGTCACGGCGCCGTTCATCATCAGCTTCATGCAGCCGGTGCCCGAAGCCTCCTTGCCGGCGGTGGAGATCTGCTCGGAGACCTGCGCGGCGGGCATGATCGCCTCGGCGGCAGAGACGCGGTAGTTCTCGACGAAGTAGACCTGCAGCTTGTCCTTGCAGAGCGGGTCGCTGTTGACATCCTTCTGCAGGCTCAGCAGCAGCTCGATGATGCGCTTGGCGGTCTTGTAGCCGGCGGCGGCCTTCGCGCCGAAGACGAAGGTGCGCGGCACAAAGTCCATGTTCGGGTTGTCGTGCAGCTGCAGCTGCAGGGAGGTGATGCGCATCGCGCACAGGAGCTGGCGCTTGTACTCGTGCAGACGCTTGACCTGCACGTCCATGATCGCGTCGGTGTTGAAGGCGAAATTGTCGTTGCGCTTGGCAAACTCCGCGAAGCGGCGCTTGTTGTCGTTCTTGATCTCCTCGACGCGGCGCAGCACCTGCGCGTCGCCGGTCCAGGCATTCAGCTCGGCCAGACGCTCGGGCTTGAGCATGTAGTCGTCGCTGCCCAGCAGCTCGCAGATCAGGCCGTGCAGGCCGGGGTTGATCTGGCTGAGCCAGCGGCGGTGGTCGATGCCGTTGGTGACGTAGGTGAAGCGGTCGGGGCGGATGGAGTTGAGGTCGGCGAAGAGGTCGCGCTTGATGATGTCGCCGTGCAGGCGGGACACGCCGTTGACCTTGTAGCAGGAGGCGAGGCAGAGGTTTGCCATGTGCACCTGGCCGTCGCGGATGATCATGTTGCGGCCCACGCGCTCGCCCTGCCCGAAGTTGTAGACCAGGAAGCTGACCCAGCGCTTGTTGATCTCGCAGAGGATCTCCCACAGGCGCGGCAGCAGCTTCTGGATCAGGTCCTGCGGCCACTTCTCGAGAGCCTCGCTCATGACGGTGTGGTTCGTATAGGCCACGCTGTGGCGCACGATCTCCCAGCTCTCGTCCCAGCCGAGGCCGTGCTCGTCCATCAGCAGACGCATCAGCTCGGGGACGATGAGGGTCGGGTGGGTGTCGTTGATCTGGATGACGTGGTGCTCGCCGAAGGAACGCACGTCGCCCCACTTGGCGATGTGCTTGCGCATGATGTCCTGCGCGCTGGCCGAGACGAAGAAGTACTGCTGCTTGAGGCGCAGTGTCTTGCCCTCGATGTGGTCGTCGGCAGGGTACAGCACCTTGGTGATGACCTCGGTCATCGTGCGCTGCTCCATGCTCTTGACATACTCGCCCTCGGAGAAGAGGTACATGTCCAGGGAGTTGGGGCTGTGCGCATCCCAGAGGCGCAGCGTGTTCACGGACTGCTCGCCGTAGCCGGAGATCAGCATGTCGCGGGGGATCGCGATGACTGCGGTATAGCCGGTGTGCTCCGCGCGGTAGTGGCCGAAACTGTCCCAGTGCTGGGCGATCTGACCGCCGAAACGGACCTCGACGGAATCTTCGTAGCGGGGGATCAGCCAGCTCTCCGAGGCGGAGCGCCAGTTGTCCGCAACCTCGGTCTGC
>JAFZQE010000037.1 GCA_017552325.1 Oscillospiraceae bacterium | reverse complement strand
GTCTGACAAGGATGTTGCCGGCGAGGACAAACTGCCCATCGGCTCTCTTCGCGCCAAGACGCTTGGACTCGCTGTCGCGGCCGTTCTTGGTAGAGCCCATACCTTTTTTATGTGCCATTCAGGTTACACCTCCATTAGTCAAAATCAGTTGCGGATATAATCAGGCGTTGATGGTCTCGATCTGGACCTTCGTGTAGGGCTGGCGATGGCCCTGCGTGCGGCGATAGCCCTTTTTGGGCTTCATCTTGTAGACGCGGATCTTCGCGCTCTTGCCGTTCTTCACGACATTGGCGGAGACGGAAGCGCCTTCGATCACGGGAGCGCCGAACTTCGAGGTCTCGCCGTCGACAACGGCCAGGACCTGGTCGAACTTCACGGACTCGCCCGCGGCGACGTCCAGCTTTTCGACGAAGATCACGTCGCCCTCGGCCACGCGGTACTGCTTGCCGCCGGTCACGATAACTGCATGCTTCATTTGGATATCCTCCCTCTTTACAGGACTCGCTCTGGGGGCGGAGGCAGGCCTCAGCTTAGGGGCCCCTTCAATGCGGCCATGAAAGAATACCATAAGATTCCGTCGTTGTCAACAATTATTTCCGCTTTTTTTGGTGATTATTCCGATTTTTCCGCGCTTGCCCCGCCGGGGGCTTCCCGCATCGTTTCTTGACCGCGGGAGACCTTTGTGATACAATACCATTCACTTCAGAAAGAAAGCATGCGGAGGCAGCCATGAAGATCTGGAAAGCCTTTCTTCTCATTATACTGATCGCCGCGGTCGGCTTCATCGTGTTCGTCCGCTTCGGCGGAGACCGGGCGCCGGTCGAGGCGACCGAGGCCCCGGCCGCGAGCCCGGAGCCGACGCCCCTCGTCTTTGAGGAGCCGCCGACGGAGTACACGGGCGTGCTGAACGAGGAGCAGCTGCTCGCGCTGGATACCTCGGCGCTGCAGTACCTCAACCTGACGGGCAGCACCTGCTATGAAGCGATCGAGCGTTTTCACAGCGAACACCCGGACGTCGAGCTTGTTTACGCCGTGCTGCTCGAGGGTGAAAACGGAACGCTCGCGCTCGATCCAGACAGCGTAACAGTTGAGCTCGAGGACGGCTCCGTCCTCACCTCCCTGATCGAGAACCTGTCCCATCTGCCCGCGCTCACGGGCGTGACGATCGCACCCGACGCCGCCGATCCCGCGCAGGTAGACGCGCTGCGCGAGGCCGCTCCCGAGCTCGAAGTCGCCTACGAGATGCATCTCGGCGAGGAGCTCGTGCCCTACGACATCGAAGAGCTGACCCTGACCGGCATGGACGGAGAGAGCCTTGCCGCGCTGATCCCGCAGCTGGAGAAGCTGACGCACCTGCAGGCCGTCAGCGTACCGGAGAGCGAGAACTCGCTCAGCCTCGAAGAGGCCCTGGCCCTGTCCGAACAGAGCGACGTGATCCGGCTCGACTATCAGATCGAGCTCTTCGGCCAGCAGCTTTCGCTCGACGCGGAATCGATCGAATTTGAGAACGCCGACATCGGCAAAGAGGGCCTCGAGGTGCTCAAAACGGTGCTCCCCTATTTCCGGAACCTCAAGTACCTGAAGCTTGACGACTGCGGCATCGACAACGAGACGATGGCGCAGCTGCGCGACGACTATCCCGACATCAAGGTCGTCTGGCGCGTCTACTTCGGCAGCTATCACTGCCTGACCGACACGGAAATGATCTGGGCGACCGGCGGCTCGGTCAACGACACGACCAGCGGCGTGCTCAAATACTGCACCGACGTCAAGTATCTCGACCTCGGGCACTCGCTGATCACCCACGCCGATTTCCTCAACTACATGCCGAAGCTCGAGGTCGCGATCCTGGCGATCTCCTGGCTGGAGGATATCAGCCCCCTGTCCAACTGCCCGAACCTTGAGTATCTCGAGCTCTTCTCCGCCCGCGTGAGCGACCTGTCGCCGCTCGCCAAGTGCACGCACCTGCAGCATCTGAACATCGGCTCGCAGCGCAACTCCAACAACGTCGCCGTCGGGCCGACCGACATCAGCAGCCTCTACGACCTGCCGGAGATCAAGCGCTTCTACTGCACGATGAGCTACGTCCCCGAGGAGCAGCAGAAGGAGATCATGTCCCGCCATCCGGACTGCGAGTTCGAATTCCGCTGGGTCGATCCCGCGGAGGGCTACTGGCGCTTCAAGGACGGCAACATGAACAACAACTCCAAAGACAACCGCAACGAACGCTACGCCCTGCTGTGCGAGCAGTTCGGCTACGACACCTATCAGCAGTCGGGCAAAATGTGGTCGCTGTACGGCTGACGAAAAAGCACCGGGAACCATAGGGTTCCCGGTGCTTTTTTAGTGTCCGGTCAGCGTTTGCGGTAAAAGACAAAGCGCCGATCCCTGACGAAGCCGAGCTTTTCATAAAACGGCTGATCCGAGATCACGTAGGCCTTCTTCGCGCCGAGCTCCGCCGCACGGTTCATCGCCTCGCAGACGACGGCCCTGCCCAGGCCCTTTCCCCGGTGCCGGGGGATCGTGCAGACGGGCTCGACGTAGGCGTAGTCCGTCCTCTCGTCGTACCACAGGCAGGCATAGGCGGCCGCCTCTCCGTCCGGCGCGTGTGCCGCGACGCTGAGACCCGGCCTGAAATGCGGACGGATCCCGAGGCCGCTGTTCATGGTCCTTTCGTAATCCTCTTCAAAGGCCGCTCTGTCATCCCCGTGGTCGAAGCCCTGCCAGAACAGCCACTGCAGCTCGTAGGCCCCTCCGTGGTAGGGGTCGAGCTCTTTCAGAGTAAAGCCGTCCGGGAGAGAAACGGGAAACGGACGATCCAGTTCACATCTCATGACGGTCTCCTGCTGCTCCGTCCTGACAAAGCCCGCACGCTCGGCCGCTTCGATCTCCCCGGCATTCTCCTCACCGATCGATACGGCAAGCCCCTCGCTGTCCTTCAGAACGCGGTACGCATAGTCCAGGATCTCCGGATAGAGCGAAGCGTAAGCGGGCAGCGCGCCGCAGAAGGCCTCCCCGAAGTACATGTCATAGATCGCCGCGCCGACGACCCGGTCGCGATCCCGCCAAAGGCCGATGGATCCCCGCAATCCCCTGTCAAAGTACGGGTGCTCGGCCATCCACTCGAATCTGGCCCAGTTCCAGTTGATGTGCGCCTGTTGTTCCCGGTTCAGTTCGATCAGGAACCCGCAGACCGCGTCGTAATCGGAATCTCTGTATGTCTGAAAAATCATTTTTTTCTCTCCATTCTTCAACATGGCATGCGCAACAGCCTGAGAAGCGCCGTACGGCCGCTCTCAGGCTGTTTTGAAGCGTTTTCAGATCAGCCGACGGGTTCGATATGCTCCTCCTCGAGAAGGATCACGGAGCCGTCCTCGCCGCTCTGGGTGATGAGGAAGCTGTGGACATTGCCCTCCGCGTCGAGGTAGCGGATCATCAGATCGGGCATGCCCTCGGGGATGCGGGTCTGCACCTGGACGCCGGCGTTCGACAGATAGCTGCAGTACCAGTGCGTGTCGGTCTGATAAAAGCCGACGTGGTCGCTGATGTACACGACGGAATCGATCGAGACGTCGTAGACCGTGCCCTGAGCGAAGAGGCGGAATTCCTCGCCGTCCGCCGCGGTCGACACCTTGTCGAGCAGGCTGACCGCCGCGCTCGCGCCGCCGTCGATGCCGCTGATGAACAGGCTCCCGTCCTCCGGACGCTCGAGGGGCAGCCACTCCTCCTTCAGAATGCCGTCCAGCTCGTCGTAGCGCAGCGTGAAGCGGATGCTGCCGTCGGCGTAGCTGCTGATCTCATAGGGCTGGGAGAAGACGACGATCCCCTCCTCGCCGAGCAGCCAGCTTCCCTCGCGGATCAGCCCCTTCAGGGCTTCGGAGAGCACCTGATCCGGGTAGAAGGAGAAAATGTAATCCTGGATCGGCTGATAGCGGACGTCGGTCTCGATCAGCTCCGTCATCTTCGTGAGCAGCGCATTTTCCAGCGCCGCGCGGTCGTCCGTCAGATCGTCCAGCGTCAGCAGCCTGCCGCTCGCCGTGTCGAAGACGTAGGCCGTGTCGCCGAAGTTTCCGTGCGCGCCGCCGGTATAGGTGTTGACGCGGTAGCGGATCGAGATCACGCGGCCGTCGCCGCGCTCGATGTAGGCGGAGCGGGTGCTGGAGCACTCGGTGTTCAGCGAGGTGCCGATCTCGGCGGACATCGTATAGATGTCGGTGGCGAGCTCCAGCAGCTCGTTCAGACCGTCGCCGTTGCCGCTGCCGGAATAGAACATCTCGTCGCGCATGGCGAGGAACTGATTGATCTTCTCGGCCGCGCCGCGGTCGTCCAGGACGACCTTCACAACGTCGCCGCCGAAGCTCAGGATCAGCTTTCCGGAATCGTCCGGCGCGTACCAGGTCTCGATCTGATTCATCACGTTCAGGATCACCGGCGCGCCGAGCGTCTGCACGATCTGCGGGTCCGGCTCGGTCAGCAGGGGTTCGGGTTCCGGCGTCGCCGCGGCGGAAGCCGGCGCTTCCGTCACGGTCGTGGCCGCGGGCGTTTCCTCCGCGCCGCAGGCGCTCAGGCAAAGGAGCGCGCAGAGCGCCAGAAGCAGCGCTATCGTCTTTTTCATCGTTTCATCCTCTTTCTATATTTCATCGTAGGGCACCTCGAGGGCGAGCGCCGCGTTCGTGTATCTGCGGTCGTCCGTCACCTCGCGGATCAGTTCGATGTGCTCCGGCCAGGGGAAGCTCTGCCCCTCGTCCGTCAGCTCGATCTCGAGAAAGGCGCGGTCCGTCCAGAACGGAAAGACGTCGATCTCGTAGAGAAAGCCGTTTTCGCGCAGACACCAGCGCACCTTTCGGATGCTGTTCATATCCGGGTCGGCCCGCCTGAGCAGCGTTTCGTATTCCCCGCGGGAGATCTCGTTTTCGATCTCGATGCGGCGGATCGCGGTCAGGCGCTGCTTGACCGTGTGCGTATAGACGGTGCGGCCGCCGGTCTCGCGGCTGCGGACGCGGTCGGTCGAGCCCTCGGGGCTGAGCAGGTAGGTCTGCTCGATGCGCGAGGGCTCGGCGTGCGCCTCGAGCCAGGCCATATCGGGATAGCGGATCAGAAACTTGCGTTCGATCTCATAGGGGATCTGTTCCATGATTTCCTCCGAAGCAGGGATTTCTGTGCAAGTATACCCCATCGACGCGGAGAAATCAAGAAAAACCGTGCCTATTACGCCTCCTGCCCGCCGATCCTTTGGTGCAGGTCGTCCAGCGCGTCGGTCAGCGTGCCGATGCGGTCGATGAGCCCCTTCCCCACCGCCTCCTCGCCGTAGATGACGCTCCCGACGTCGTTGGCGAGCTCGTCCGTGTTCGTCATCAGGCGCAGATACTCCTCGCGGGAGATGTGCGAGTGTTCGGTGACAAAGCGCACGATGCGGTCCTGGATGCGGCTGAAGTAGTTGTAGGTCTGCGGCACGCCGATGACGACGCCGTTGAGCCGCACGGGATGGATCGTCATCGCGGCCGAGGGCGCGATCATGCTGCGCTGCGCCGCCACCGCGAGCGGCACGCCGATCGAGTGCCCGCCGCCGAGCACGAGAGAGACGTTCGGCTTTTTCATCCCGGCGATCAGCTCCGCGATGGCAAGGCCGGCCTCCACGTCGCCGCCCATCGTGTTGAGCAGGATCAGCAGGCCCTGCACCTCCTCCGATTCCTCGATCGCGGCGATCAGCGGCAGGACGTGCTCGTATTTGGTCGTTTTGGTATCCTCGGGCAGGAGCTGGTGACCTTCGATCTGTCCGACGATGGTCAGACAGTGAATGTTCCCGGCCCGCTTCGCGCCGAGCTCCTTGATCTCGTCCATAAAAACACCTCCCGGTCAGTATAACCGGGAGGCGTTCGTTTCATAAGGAAAAAATCAGCCTCTGTACGCCGTCAGGACGGCCTTGTAGGTCATGTAGCAGTCGAACTTGGAAGTAACCTCGAAGGGGGCGTGCATGCTCAGCACCGGCGTGCCGGCGTCGATGGTGTCGATGTTGCGGTTGGCCATGTATTTGGCGATCGTGCCGCCGCCGCCCTGGTCGACCTTGCCGAGCTCGGCCATCTGCCAGACGACCCCGTTTTCAGCGAAGATGCGGCGCAGATAAGCCACGAGCTCCGCGCTCGCGTCGCTGGTGCCGCCCTTGCCGCGCGCGCCGGTGAACTTGCAGATCGAAACGCCGTAGTTGATCTTCGCGTCGCTGCGCTTCTCGGAGACCTCGGGATAGAGCGGGTCGAAGGCGTTGCTGACGTCGGCGGAGACGCAGAAGCTCTTCGCGTAGCAGTGCCGCATCGCGACGCCCTGGGTCTCGCAGAGATCCTTCATGAAGCAGTCGAAGGCGGCGCTCTGCATGCCGCTCACGCCGTCGGAGCCGGTCTCCTCCTTGTCGGCGAGGATGCAGACGCAGGTGCGCTCGGGCTCATTCATCTCAAAGAGGGCCTTCAGCTCGGCATAGGCGCAGACGCGGTCGTCCTGGCCGTAGCCGCCGATCAGCGAGCGGTCGAGGCCGATCTCGCAGACGTCGTAGGCCGGGACGGCGGAGAGCTCGGCGGAGAGGAAGTCCTCCTCGGTGATGCCGTACATGTCGTTGAGAAGGCTCATGACGGCGAGCTTCACGCGGTCCTTGCCCTCGTCGGCGTAGGGCGCGGAGCCGATCAGGATGTTCAGGCCCTCGCCGGTGAAGCCCTCGGCCAGGGTCTTCTGCATCTGATCCTTAGCCAGATGAGGCAGGAGGTCGGTGATGACGAACTTCGGCTCGTCCGGCTCGCGTCCGATCACCACGTCGACGACCTCGCCGTTTTTCAGCGCGACGGCGCCGTGCAGCTCGAGCGGGATCGTGATCCACTGGTACTTCTTGATGCCGCCGTAGTAATGCGTCTTGAAGTAGCACATCTCGTCCTGCTCGTACATCGTCACCTGCTTGAGGTCGATGCGCGGGGAGTCGACGTGCGCGCCGGCGATGACCGCGCCCTCGGCGAGGCTCTTCTTGCCGATGACGGCGAGGATCAGCGCCTTGCCGCGATTGTTGTGATAGATCTTCGCACCGGGCCTGAGCTCCATGCCGAAGCGATATTCGACGAAGCCGTTCTCCTCAGCCAGCGCGATCGCGTTCGCGACGGCCTCGCGCTCCATGCGGGAGCGGTTGAGATAGTCCATGTAGCCCCTGCAGTACTCTTCGACCGCCAGGCGCTCCTCGGTACCGATCAGATCGTAGCCGTTCTTCTGCTCATAGAAAAGCTTGCTTTTCAGTTCGTCCATGTCAAATCCTCCTTAAAAATGGTTTTACACAGTGATTCAAATGCGGATTCGCTGCTGTCGTTATGCAGCACGGCGCTGCAGTTTTCGATAAAATAATCGTCCGGCCGCTGGGCCTCGATGCGCCGGAGCGCGGCCTCGCGCGAGATCCCGTCGCGCGCCATGATGCGCGACACTCTCGCCTCGCGGTCGGCGACGACGGCGTAGGTCCTGTCGCAGAGTTTTTCCAGCCCGCTGCCGAGAAGGGCGATCGCGTCGATTGCGGCGAGCTCCCCGCCCGCCATCGCGTGCTCGCGCAGACGGCGTTTCGTCTCGGTGATGACCGCCGGGTGCGTGATCGCGTTGAGGTCGGAAAGGGCCTCGGGATCGGAAAATACGGCCGCTGCCAGGGCTTTTCTGTCCAGCGTGTGTTCGCGCACCGTCCCGGGAAAACGCGCGGAGATCGCGTTCATAAGGCTCTCGTCGCTTCGCAGCAGCCCGTGATAGACGGCGTCCGCGTCGATCACCAGCGCGCCGAGCCCGCGCAGCACGCGCAGCGCCGTGGTCTTTCCGCTGCCGCTGCCGCCGGTGATGCCGAAGACGGTCATCCGCTCGACGAGCGCGTCCGCGACCGCCTCCTCCGGGAGCGCGCCGCGGCGCAGGATGCGGTAGGGTTTTTTCGACAGGTCGAGGATCGTCGACTCGGTGCCGAGACCGCAGGGGCCGCCGTCGAGCACGCCGTCGATCCGGCCGTCGAAGTAAGAAAGCACCTCCTCTGCGCTTTTCGGGCTCGGCAGGCCCGAGGGGTTGGCCGAGGGCGCGGCCAGCGGGAAGCCGATCTCCCGCAGCAGTTCGAGCGTCAGCGGATGATCCGGGCAGCGCAGGCCGATCGTGTCGCCGCCTGCGCGGACGACGTCCGGGATCGTGTCCTTTGCCTTTAAAACAAGCGTCAGCGGGCCGGGCCAGAAGGCCTCGGCCAGGGCCTTGGCCGCTTCGGGGACCTCACCGGCATACTGCGCTGTCGCTTCCGGGCCGGGCAGCATCAGGGACAGGGGTTTTACTGCCGGACGGCCCTTGACTTCATAGATCTCTTCGACCGCCGCGGCGTCGAGGCCGTTTGCCGCGAGGCCGTAGACCGTCTCGGTCGGGACGGCGAGCAGCCCGCCGCGGCGCAGGATATGGGCTGCCTCGCGCGGATCGGTGATAATGACAGTTTTCATAGCTCCTGCTGCGCCTTCAGCTTTTCCGCCTGGTCGGCCGTGACCAAGGCGTCGATCAGCTCGTCCAGGTCGCCGTTGATGACAGACGAGAGGTTGAAATTCTTGCTGTCGCCCGTCAGCCGGTGATCGGTCACGCGGTTCTGCGGGAAGTTATAGGTTCTTACGCGGTCGCTGCGGTCGCCGGAGCCGATCTGGCTCTTCCGCTCAGCGGCGACGGCGGCGCGCTGCTTCTCCTGCTCGGCCTCATAGAGCTTCGAGCGCATGATCTGCAGGGCGCGGTCCTTGTTTTTGTACTGGCTGCGCTCGTCCTGGCATTCGACGACCGTCCCGGTCGGCAGGTGCGTGATGCGGATCGCGCTCTCCGTCTTGTTGACGTGCTGGCCGCCCGCGCCGGAGGAGCGGTATGTGTCGATCTTCAGATCGTTCATATCAAGCCTGAAGTCCAGCTCGCCCGCTTCCGGCAGGACGGCGACCGTCGCGGCGGAGGTGTGGATGCGGCCGCCGGACTCGGTGACCGGCACACGCTGGACGCGGTGCCCGCCGGCCTCGAACTTGAGGCGCGACCAGGCGCCCTCGCCCTCGATGATGAGGCTGATCTCCTTGAAGCCGCCGAGCTCGGTCTCGCTGACATTGACGACGTCCAGCTTCCAGCCCCTGCGCTCGACGTACATGCTGTACATCCGGTAGAGGTCGGCCGCGAAGAGCGAGCTCTCCTCTCCCCCGACGCCGCCGCGGATCTCCATGATGACGTTTTTGCTGTCGTTCGGGTCCTTCGGCAGCAGGAGGATCTTCAGCCGCTTTTCCAGCTCCTCTTTCCTGTCCTTCGCTTCGGCGTACTCCTCCTGCGCGAAGTCGCGCAGCTCCGGGTCGTTCATCAGCTCCAGCGCCGTCTTCATGTCCCCGTCCGAGGCGAGGAAAGCGCGATAGGTCTCGACCAGCGGCGCAAGCTCCCGCGCCTCGCGGTCGATCCTCGCGTACAGCGCCGGGTCGGAGTAGGTCTCCGGCATCTCCAGCCGCTGAAGGCGCTCCTCGTATTGATTTGTGATCAGTTTCAGCTTTTCAAACATGGCGATCCCTCAGCATCGGATTATACCACGGGCGGATCGTTTTGTAAATCAGAGGATCCGGGGGCTTTCGCGCCAGTCCCCGCCGCCGCGGCGCTCAAGCTCGTTCGGATAGCCGAGGACGAAGAGGTCGTGGGCGGCTGCGCCGAGCTCGAAGCAGCGCAGCGCCTCCCCGCCGATTTCCCGCAGCGCGGCGGGCTTCATGATGATCGGGAGCGCGGAGCCGCGCAGCGAGCGCAGGTGCGCGCAGCCGCGGGCGCTGGCGGCGAGGACGCGGGCATAGGGCGGTTTCCCGGCGGCCATGCCCTCCTCCACGCCTAGCGCGGCGCAGCAGAGCATGCGGCGGATGCGCGACATGGCGTAGCGCCTGGTCTTTGCCGCGGCCAGCACCGCGTCGAGCGTCGGCTCCTCCGAGACCGCCTGGTACAGCCGCCTTCCGAGGCCGTCGGCGGCGTCCGGCAGAAGCTCGAAGGCCGAAAGCGGCAGGGCGCGCAGACGGGAGAGCAGCGCGAGTTCGATATTCCCGCGCGCGGCGCAGACGCGGCCCGCCCCGGTCTCACGCCGGAACACCTCCGCCGCCTCCGGCGGGAGCTCCGGGAGGACGTCCTCCCCCGCGCGGAGCCTTTCGCGCAGTTCGAGCGCGGAGCCCGCGCCGTCGTGCCCGCCGCCGGTCCTCTTCACGGTCAGCGGATTGATATCGGGATAATCCGTCAGCAGCGTTTTCAGATACTCGACCGCGAGGATGTTGTTGGGCGAGGAAAGGAGCGCCGCGTCTTCGCCGATCACAGACTCCGCGGCGCGCTGACGCGCGGCCGCGTAGCTCAGACCGGGGTCGAGCTTCAGCTCCCGGGCGACGCGCTCGTTCAGCTCCGGCCGCAGCAGCAGTTCGGCCAGGCGCTTCAGTTTTTCCGTGTCTCCGGCCTCGCTTCCGAAGCTCAGATGCGTGCATCCGAGCTCCCCCAGCAGCGAAACCGCTCCGCGCGCAAAGCCCTCGGCCGAGGAGAGGCACCAGGGCAGCGGCAGCTCGACGACGAGGTCTGCGCCGCAGCGGACGGCGGCCTCGGCCCGGGCGTATTTGGAAAAGACGGCGGCCTCGCCCCGCTGGACGAAATCGCCCGACAGCGCGCAGACGACGGTCGATCCTTCGCCCGCGAGCGCGCGCGACTGCTCGATATGATGCAGATGTCCCCCGTGGAAGGGGTTGTATTCCGCGACGATCCCGATAACGCTCATGATCCGCTCCAAAAAATGCTTGCTTTTTTCCGCATTTGTATTAGAATAAATAAGGTTATTGCTATTGTACAGATAAACCACGACTTTTACAATAGAAAGGAAAGAAATCGATGAAAATTCTTGTCATCAACGCAGGCAGCTCCTCCCTCAAGTATCAGCTGATCGACATGGCCAACGAGCAGCTTCTGGCCAAGGGCCTTTGCGAGCGCATCGGCATCGACGGACATCTGAAGCACACCCCGCTGGTCGGCGACAAGCCCGTCTTCAACGAGGACGTCCCCATGCCCACCCATTCTGAAGCGATCGCCGCCGTCATCGACAAGCTGACCAGCGCCGAGTACGGCGTGGTGGCCTCGATGAAGGAGATCGACGCCGTCGGCCACCGCGTGGTCCACGGCGGCGAGAAGTTTGCCAGCTCTGTGCTGATCACCGACGAGGTGCTCGACGCGATCCGCGAGTGCATCCCCTTCGCCCCGCTGCACAACCCCGCCAACATCACCGGCATCAAGGCCTGCCGCGACGTCATGGGCGACGTGCCGATGGTCGCCGTGTTCGACACCGCCTTCCACCAGACCATGCCCGCCAAGGCCTTCATGTACGCCGTTCCCTACGAATATTACGAAAAGTACGGCATCCGCCGCTACGGCTTCCACGGCACCTCCCACCGCTACGTCTCCGCCCGCTGCGCGGAGATGATGGGCCGTCCGATCGAGGATCTGAAGATCGTCTCCTGCCACATGGGCAACGGCTCTTCCCTGGCCGCCGTCAAGAACGGCAAGGTCGTCGACACCTCCATGGGCTTTACGCCGCTGGTCGGTCTGCCGATGGGCACGCGCTGCGGCGATCTCGACGCGGGCATCATTCAGTTCCTGATGAACAAGAACGGCTACGGCATCGACAGCATGCTGAACATCCTCAACAAGAAGTCCGGCGTGCTCGGCGTCTCCGGCGTGTCCTCCGACTTCCGCGATCTCGGCAAGGCCGCTTCCGAGGGCAACGAGCGCGCGCAGCTCGCGCTTGACATGTTCTACTACTGGGTCGCCAAGGTCGCCGGCTCCTATATCGCCGCGATGAACGGTGTCGACGCGATCATCTTCACCGCCGGCGTCGGCGAGAACGACAAGGACGCCCGCGCGGGCATCTGCGAGTACTTCGGCTATCTCGGCGTGAAGGTCGATCCCGAGGCCAACAATACCCGCGGCCAGGACATCATGATCTCCACCCCCGACTCCCCGGTCAAGGTCTTCGTCATCCCCACGAACGAGGAGCTCGTCATCGCCCGCGATACCCGCGATATCGTCGGCTGAAACACAACTGCCGCAGCCTCGCTGCGGCAGTTTTTCATTCGGAAGCATTATTCAGGAACGAAACCCGGCAAAAAGGAGGAACAGACATGCCGACTATCCAGGAATTCAATTTTGCCTCGACCACAGGCTGCAACAAGCTCTACGCCAAAATGGCCGTGCCGGACGGCGAGGTGCGCGGCGTCGTGCAGATCGCCCACGGCGTGGCGGAGTATATCGACCGCTACGAGCCCTTCATGCGCTTTCTCGCTGAAAACGGCTTCGTCGCCGTCGGCAACGACCATCTGGGCCACGGCAAATCCATCGCCGTGCCCGAGGAGCAGGGCATCTTCGCCGAAAAGAACGGCTGGCAGTACGTGCTGGACGACATGGCGAAGCTGCACAAGATCATGACGGAGAAGTACCCGGAGGTCCCGTACATCTTCTTCGGCCACAGCATGGGCAGCTTCCTGACCCGCCACTACGTCATCCTGCATCCGGACGAGCCGAGCCTGACCATCATCTGCGGCACCGGGCAGCAGGCCCCCGCGATGGTCGCCGGCGGCAACACGCTCGCAAAGCTCGGCGTCGCGCTCGGCGGCCCGCGCAAGATCGGGAAGGTCCTCAACAAGGTCGCCTTCGGCAGCTACTGCAAGGACATCGAGAATCCGCGCACCGAATGCGACTGGCTCAACCGCGACCCGAAGGAGGTCGACAAGTACGTCGGCGATCCGCTCTGCGGCTTCGTGCCGACGGTCAGCCTCTTCCGCGACATGATGGGCGGCATCAAGTTCATCTCCGACCCGCGGAACATCTCCCTGATGAACAAAAACACGCCCGTCCTCTTCATCGCGGGCGCGGAGGACCCGGTCGGCGAGCGCGGCGAGGGCGTCAAGCGCGCCGTGCAGGCCTTCAATGACGCGGGGATCCGGGACGTGACGATGAAGCTCTACCCCGGCGCGCGGCACGAGATCCTGCTCGAGCTCAATCACGAGGAGGTCTTCAGCGACGTGATGAACTGGATCAGCGAAAAGCTCGGTTGAACAATACAAAATAAAAAGAAGCTCTGTACGCGGTACAGAGCTTCTTTTTTGTTGAAGAAATTACTCCTCGTCGGTCTCGGGAGCGATGCCGGTGGCCTCGCCGGTGGCGGAGACCTCATAGACCAGCGCGTCCTCGGCGGGAACGGGCTCTTCCTCAGGTTCCTCAGCCTTGGGGGCGGGCGCCGGCTCGGACAGGGCGCGGATGGACAGGGAGACCTTGTGCTTGTCGTTGTCGATCGCGGTGATCTTCGCCTCGACCACGTCGCCGACCGTCAGCACGTCGCCGGGCTTGCCGATGCGGCGATTGGCGATCTGAGAGATGTGGATCAGGCCGTCGACGCCAGGAACGACCTCGGCGAAGGCACCGAAGTCCATCAGCTTGACGATTTTGACCTGGGCGACGTCGCCCACGGCGTACCTGTTGGTGAAGACGGTCCAGGGATTGCCCTCGGGATCCTTGTAGCCGAGGGAGATCTTGCGCTTCTCCTTGTCGAAGCTGATGACGTAGACGTCGATCTCGTCGCCGACGGAGACGACCTCGGAGGGCTGGTGGATGCGGCCCCAGCTCAGCTCGGACACGTGGACCATGCCGTCGATGCCGCCGATGTCGACGAAGGCGCCGTAGCTGGTCAGGGACTTGACGGTGCCGTGATACTTCTTGCCGACCTCGATCTCATTCCAGATCGCTTCGGTGCGCGCGCGGCGCTCGGCCTGGGCGACGCGGCGGATGGAGCCGACGACGCGCTTGCGGGCCTTGTTGACCTCGGTGATCTTGAGGCGCACGGTCTGCTTGAGGAGCTCGGAAAGGTTGGCCTCGCGGGGCAGATCGGTCTGGGAAGCGGGAACGAAGACGCGCACGCCCTTGACGTTGACGACGATGCCGCCCTTGTTCTCCTCGGTGACGACGCCCTCGACGATGGTGCCGTCTTCGGCGGCCGCCTCGATGTCGGTCCAGTTGCGGACGGCGTCCATGCGCTTCTTGCTCAGCTGCGCGGTGCCTTCCACGTCGTTGACGCGGACGACGATCGCTTCGATCTCGTCGCCGACCTTGACGGCGTCTTCGACCTTGATGCCGTCGTCGGTAAACTCAGAGGTGGGGATAAAGCCGGAATACTTGGTGCCGAGGTCGACGCTGATCTCCGTGCCGGTGATCGCGACGACAAGGCCCTTCACCTTGTCCCCGTTATATATCGTTTTGAGAGTCTCCTCCAGCATTTCGTCGAAGGAAAGTTCCTTCTGCACGGGAGCTTCTTCAACTTTTTCTTCAACTTTGATTTCGTTCAGTTCGTCCATTTTGTTTCTTACCTCCTTAATTATCCACGCGGGGGTGGAAGCCCCGGCCGTCAGCCCGATCCTGTCACAGCCCTGTAGTGAGGCCAGATCCAGCTCATCCGCACTCTCGATAAACTGCACGCGATCGCAGAACTCGCCGCAGATCTCCGCGAGGTGGATGCTGTTGGCGCTGTGCCTGCCGCCGATGACGATCATGGCGTCGCTCCGGGATGCGATCTCCGCCGCTTCCTTCTGGCGCGTAGACGTAGCGAGGCATATTGTATCAGATATTTTTGCGTTTGTACACCTTTTTTTTATGAAATCGCAGCATTTTTCGAAATTATTTTGCGTTTGCGTGGTCTGTACGACGACGCTTACCGGTTTATTCCAAAAGCTGGGGCTGCTTTCCAGCAGGTTTTCCAATTCCTGTGCATTTTCAAAGACTTCGCAGTCCCTGCACCAGCCGCGGATGCCCTCGACCTCGGGATGGCGGGGCATGCCGATGATGATCACGAAGCGGCCCTCCTCGGAGGCGCGGCGGACGATGGTGTGGATCGCCTTCACCTTCGGACAGGTGGCGTCGACGACGCGGACGCCGCGGGATTCGAGCTGAGCGATCACTTCCTCGGACACGCCGTGGGCGCGGATGATGACCGTCTCCCCTTCCCGCGCCTCTTCGGGTGCTTCGATCACGCGCAGGCCGCGCCTGGCCATCTCGCTGACGACCTGCTCGTTGTGGATCAGCTCGCCGAGGCTCGCGACCGGGCCGCCTTCCTCCAGCAGCTTCTCGGCCATGTCCACCGAGCGCCTGACGCCGAAGCAGAAGCCGGCGCTCTGCGCAACGACGAGCTCCTTCATTCTGCCAGGCCGAACCTTTCCCGAATGATCCCGCACAGCAGCGCGAAGCTCTCGTCGAAATCATAGTCCGTCGTGTCGAGCAGCACGGCGTCGTCGGCCCGGCGCAGCGGCGCTTCCGCGCGGTGCGAGTCCTGCCAGTCGCGCAGCTCGATGTCGCGCAGCACCTCTTCGAAGGGGCTGTCGATGCCCTTGGCCTGCAGCTCGAGCATGCGGCGCTGCGCGCGCGCCTCGGCGCTGGCGGTCAGGTAGATCTTCAGCTCCGCGTCCGGCAGCACGACCGTTCCGATGTCGCGCCCGTCCATGATAACGCTGTGCTCGCGGGCCATTTTCCGCTGCATCTCCAGCAGGAAGGCGCGCACGGCGGCGTGGGCCGAGACGTTGGAGGCGCAGATCGAGATCTCCGGCAGGCGGATGTCAGAGGAGACGTCCTCCCCGCCGAGGTACATCCGCTGCTCCCCCGCCTCGCTGTAGACCATGCGGATGTCGAGAGACGGCAGCAGCGCCGCGACGGCCTCCGCGTCCTTCGTGTCGATCCCGAGACGCCAGGCGGCCAGGCCGACGCAGCGGTAGATCGCGCCGGTGTCGACGTAGATGATGCCGAACCGCGCCGCCGCACGGCGGGCGAGGCTGCTCTTTCCGGCCCCGGAGGGCCCGTCGATGGCGATGACCAGATGTTTGTCCATATTAATCCTCCTTGCAGGCGGCCATGCCGGCGCAGCGGCCGGTGGCCCATGCGATCTGCAGATTGAAGCCGCCGGTGTAGGCGTCGAGGTCGAGGACCTCCCCGGCGAAGTACAGGCCCGGGATCAGCTTCGAGCCCATCGTGCGCGGGTCGATCTCCTTGAGATTGACGCCGCCGGCGGTGACGATGGCCTCGTCGATCGGGCGCTTGCCCGAGACCGAGACGGGAAAGGACTTCAGCAGGCGAAGCAGGCGCTGCCGCTGCTCGCGCGTGATATCGTGCACCTTCGTCTCCGGCGGGATCTCCGAGAGCCTCACCAGCGCCGGGATCATGCTTCGCCCGGCCAGATCGCCCAGCGCGTTGCGGAATTCCCGGTTCGCGTACTTTTCAAAATCGCGCAGCAGGCGCGCGTCGAGCTTCTTCTCGTCGAGCCCCGGCTTGAGGTCGATCTCGAGCCGGTACCTGCGGCTGTCCGTATGGCGCATGTGCGCGCTCGCGGAGAGGACCAGCGGGCCGGAGACGCCGAAGTGCGTGAAGAGCATCTCGCCGAGCTCGCGGTAGATGAGCCTCTCGTCCTCGTAGGCGGAGAGCGTGACGTTCTTGAGCGAAAAGCCCTGCATATCGGCGCACCAGTCGTCCTTGCTCTCGAGCGGGACGAGCGAGGCCTGCGGCTCGGTCAGCGTGTGGCCGAAGCTCCTGGCAAAGCGGTAGCCGTCGCCGGTGGAGCCGGTCAGCGGATACGAGAGCCCGCCGGTGCAGACGGCGGCGGCGCGGCAGGAGATCGTCCCCTCTTCGGTCACGACGCCGCTCACGCGGCCCTCGTCGGAAACGATCGCCTTCGCCTTCGTCCGCAGAAAAAGAACGCCGTTTTTCCGGCACTCGCGCACCAGCGTGTCCGCCACGTCGTCGGCCCTGTCCGAGCAGGGAAAGACGCGGTTGCCGCGCTCGGTCTTCAGCGGCAGGCCGCGCTCCTCGAACCAGGCCATCACGTCGGCCGGGGAAAAGCGGCTGAGCGCGCTGTAGAGAAAGCGGCCGTCGCCGGGGATGTTGGCGAGCAGCGTTTTGACGTCGCAGCTGTTGGTCAGGTTGCAGCGGCCCTTGCCGGTGATGCGCAGCTTCCGCCCGAGCTTCTGATTGGGGTCGAGCACGGTCACACGCAGGCCGCGTCCGGAAGCCGTCGCCGCACACATCAGCCCGGCCGCTCCCCCGCCGATCACGACCAGATCGGCGCTTGTTTTCAGCGTTTGATCCATATATGTAAGTCCTCAGTCAAAGAATGCGATCTCTTCCTTCGTCAGCGCGCGCCACTTGCCGGGCGGCAGCTCGCCGAGCTCCACCGCGCCCTCGCAGACGCGCACGAGCCGCAGCACGCGGAGCCCCGCCTGCTCGCACATTTTACGAACCTGGCGATTTCGGCCCTCGTGGATCGTCACCGACAGCAGCGCCTCGCCCCCGTCCGTCACGCGCAGCAGCCGGACCTTCGCCGGGGCGATATCATAGCCGTCGATCCTCATCGGGCGCGAGAGCCTCTCCGCGGCATGCCCGAGATCTTCGCCGCGCACCAGGGTGTGGTAGCACTTTTCGATCTCGTGCGAGGGGTGGCTGACGCGGTTGGCAAAATCGCCGTCGTTCGTCAGCAGCAGCAGGCCCTCGGAATTGAGGTCGAGGCGGCCGATCGGATAGACCCGGACGCCGAGCCCGGCGACCAGATCGGCCACGCTCCGGCGGCCCTTCTCGTCGCTCATCGTCGTCACGACGCCGCGCGGCTTGTTCATCGCAAGATACAGCTTTTGTCCGGCCTGTCCGACCGGAATGCCGTCGAGCAGGATCTCGTCGGTCTCAGGGTCGGCCCGGTCGCCGAGCGAGGCGGCCGCGCCGTTGACGCTCACGCGCCCGGCCAGGATCGCCTCTTCGGCCGCGCGGCGGGACATCAGCCCCGCCGACGCGATGATTTTCTGCAGTCTTTCAGCCATTTTTTCACCAATTGAGCGGACAGTCCTCCGCATAGACCATCGGGATCACGGCGATCAGCCGTTCGCCGTCGTAGACACGCAGCCTTCCGGCCGGAGAGCCCCGCGCTGCCGGCGCGAACACGTAGAACGGCAGCTCCGCGCGGACGCGCAGCGCTCCGTTTCGCGGGAGAAGCAGCTTTTCGTCTTTCGCGGGCACGGCGACCGTGTTCTCTTCCAAACCGGACAGCAGAGGGATCTGATAACGGCAGCTCCCCGCGTCGAAAACGTACTCTTCGCAGCGGGAAAAGGCCCAGTCGTAGAGCGCTTCGTGGTCGTCCCAGTCGTCCGGGTCGTTCAGCGTCACACAGTACAGGCGGCAGTGCGAGCGCTCGGCGCAGCTGACAAGGCAGCGGCCCGCGACCTGCGTATAGCCGGTCTTCCCGCCGATGCAGCCCTCGCAGCGCGTCAGGAGCTTGTTGTGATTGAGCAGCACCCGCCCGCCGACCTCCGCGCGCTCCAGCGCGGAAATCTCGGCAAAACGCCCGTCGTCCATCGCGGCGCGCATCAGCAGCGCCATATCGTAAGCCGTCGAATAATGCCCGGCCTCGTTCAGGCCGTGCGGGTTGAGAAAATGCGTGTCCGCCATGCCGAGCGCCTTCGCCTTCGCGTTCATCAGCGCGGAAAATGACGCGATATCCCCGGCGCAGCAGCAGGCCAGCGCGGCCGCGGCGTCGTTGCCGGAGACGAGCAGCAGCCCGGTCAGCAGCTCGCGCACGGTATAGCTCTCGCCGGGCCTGAGGAGCATCGACGAGCCCTCGATCCCGCAGCAGGAGGCTGGGATCTCGACGCGCTCGCTCAGGTCGCAGTTTTCGAGTACGACGAGCGCCGTCATGATCTTCGTCGTGCTGGCTGTCGGCAGCATGCGATGCGCGTCCTTTTCGTATACGACGCGTCCGTTCGCGTCCGTCAGCACGGCGGAGACGGCGCTGATCTCCGGCGCGGGGCGCGGAACATCAGGCAGCGCAGGCGTCAGCAGCAGACAGGCCGCCAGCAGAGATATCATTACTTTCAAAATAAGCACCACCCTTCGGGCAGTGCTTATTATGAGCGGATCGTGCGGCTTTTATTTTTCCTCGTTCTGCTTGTTGATGAAGTCCTCGACGCGGTCGATGACCTGCGGGACGAGGTCGATGATGCGGTCGATGGTGGTGTTCGCAGCGGGAAGGATGTTGATCATGCGGATGTTCCCGTCCTTGATGACGAGGAATCCGATCGGATCGATCTTCACGCCCGTCGCGTTGCCGCCGCCGTAGGGACGGTTCTCGCCGCCCTTCTTGTTGCTGAACTCCACGCCGCCGCCGCCGAAGCCGACGCTGATGCGGGAGACCGGGACCAGCGTGATGCCGTCCGGCGTGAAAATGGGATCGCCGACAACCGTGTCGACCTTGAGAATGTTGCGAACATTCTCCATCGTGCTTTCCATCAGTTCACCGATCGGGTTCTTGTTATCCATTTGAGTCCGTCCTTTCCTCTGACTTGATATCTTTATCGTTTTCTTCTTTCTTTATGTTATCGGCCGTCTCCGCGTCGCCGGGCGGCAGCGCGGGCTTTTCCGTCCCCTCGGGCGGCAGCGCGGCCTGCGCGAGCTTCGCTTCCTTTTCGGCTGCCCTGCGCTCCTTTTTCTGGCGCCGCTTGCTGCGGATCACGACCTTCACGGCGCTGATTATGATCGCGTTCAGGAGCCCCACGATCTGTCCGATGCGAATCGTCAGCCCCATCGCGAACTCGACCCCGATCCTGTCCCTGACAAAGTCGATCTCGGTCCTGACGTCGGAGTTTCTGACCCTGAAGCCCTTCTGCGCCAGCGGATGGAGGATCGAAAGGGCCTCGTTCAGCCAGCCGAACTGCCTCGCCGTGTCGTAGGGGTCGATGCCGGCCATCACGACATGGAGCTTGAAGTGGTCGATGAGGAATTTCCGCGGGAAGCGGGCGATATGGCCGAGAATGGCCTTCGCAGCGTCGAAGAGCTCCTCGAGGTTCATGCCGAGGGGCAGGCCCTTTTTCTTCGGCTGCTCCTCCCCTTCTTCCTGCTTCTTCTCCTTTTTCTTCTTTTCCTTTTTCTTTTTCTTGGGCTTTTTCTCTTTCTTCGGCTTTTCCTCCCGATCTTCCTTCGGGATCAACTGGAGCCGGATGCCGGCGACCTTGGCCGCGAGGCGGAATTCGCCGTTTTCATAGGCGACGTCGGCGCCGATACGGATCATGTTGATACAGAAGACGATCAGGACGATGACGCCTAAGATGATACATCCGACCAAGACATCACCCCCTGTGTGATATTCAGTTATCGAGCTCTTCGATGGCGAGCTGGCCGTTCTCCTCGTGCTGCAGGTCGTCGATGGCGCGCTGCAGCTTCTCGATCCCGTCGCCCTGCGTCATGTCCGGCAGGGGCGGCAGCTCCTCCAGGGTTCGAACGCCCATGGTGCGGAGGAAGAGATCCGTCGTTTTGAAAAGGGACGGCCTGCCGGGAACGTCGAGACGGCCGCAGACCTCGATGAGGCCGCGCTCGGCCAGCATCCCGACGGTGTAGGCGCTGTCCACGCCGCGCACCTGGTCGATATAGGCGCGGGTGACCGGCTGGTAATAGGCGACGATCGCCAGGGTCTCGAGCGCGGGCTGGGACAGCATCGGCGGCCTGCGCTGCTCGAGCGCGCGGATCACGACGGGCGCGAATTCCGGCGCGGAGCAGAGCTGCAGCTTGTCCCCCATGCGGAGCAGGCGGAAGCCGCGCTGCTCCCTCTCGTAAGACTCGGCAAGCTCAGTGACGGCGAGCTCTATCTCCTCCTCGGGCACGCCGAGGATCAGCGAGAGCCGGGCGGCGGGAAAGGGATCGCCCGCGGCGAAAAGGACCGCTTCGATCGCGGATTTCAAATCAATCATCGTTACTCTTCGATCTTTTCCAGAATGTCTTCGACGTCCCCGCCGGAAAACTCCACGGAGAAATCGTCGGCGCAGCGGCTGAGGCGGATGCTGCCCATGCTGCACAGCTCGAGAACGGACAGGAAGGTGGCCACGACCTCCGAGCGGCTGGCGCAGCCCCGGTAGAGCTCGCGCAGCGTGCAGGACGCGGTGCGGAGGCGGCCGAGGATCTCGCGGCTCTTGTCGCGGACGCTGTAGGTAATGCGGCTCGGGATGGCCGGAGAGAGCAGGTCGCGCTCCTTTGTTTTGACGCCGCGGGAATAGACGCCCAGCAGCGCGCGCAGCAGGTCCACCGGCTCGTGCCGGTAATCGTAGGCCCTGCCTTCCTTCGGCAGCGGCTCCTGCATGCGGGAATAGTAGAGCATGCCGAGCTCGGCGGCGCTTTTCAGCGAGGGCGTGACCTGGCGGACGGCTTCGTAGACGTCCTTGCTCTTAAGCTGCTCGAGCGAGGCCATCAGGAGCTCGAGCTCCGAGACCTCCTTGTCGTCGTCCGTCAGCAGGGTCTTCGTCTTGATATACAGAAGATGCGAGGCCATCTGCACGAACTCGCTGGCGATCTCGAGGTCCATCTTCTGCATCTGGTCGAGATAGGCCAGATACTGGTCGAGGATCTCGGCGATTTTGATATCTCGGATCTCGATCTTGTTCTTCTGCAGAAGCATCAGGATCAGGCTGAGCGGACCCTCAAAGTCCTGCAGCTCGTTTTTTTCGTGTACGACGCCTTCAAGAAAAAAGCTTGGATTTTCCATGCTGCACTCACGCCAAAAACAGGGAGCAGCCCCACCGGAAGAACAGGTCGCCCAGATCGAGGAAGCGCTCGAACACGGCGCCGATGACGCTGCTGAGGAACTGGCCGGTCACGCCGAAATAGGCCAGCGCGATCAGCAGGATCATGCCGTATCTCTCGTAGCGCATCAGCTTCGCGTAGGCGCTGTCGGGCAGGAGGGCGAAGAGCACCTTCGAGCCGTCCAGCGGCGGGATCGGCAAGAGGTTGAAAAGGCCGAGGCCGAGGCTGAGATAGGCCGTATAGTACAGAAGGTCAAAGCAGTCCAGGAGGAAAACCGAGGACGTGCGGGAATAGACCAGCGGATAGAAGAAGCAGTACAGCACGATGCTGACGGCCGTGATGATGAAATTGCTCACGGGACCGGCCAGCGCGGTGATCGCCATGCCGCGCTTCGGGTTTTCGAAGCGGTACATGTTCACCGGCACGGGCTTGGCCCAGCCGACGTGCGCGACGATCAGCATCAGAAAACCGACGATATCGAGATGCCTGATCGGGTTGAGCGTCAGGCGTCCCGCGTCTTTGGCCGTCGTGTCGCCGAGGCGGCAGGCCACATAGCCGTGGCTGAGCTCGTGGAGCGTGATGCAGATGAGCGCGGGGACGGCAAACATCAGCATTTCCAGCAGGGGCTGAAAATCGAAACCGTTGATAAAGTTCTGCCATGCGCTCATTCATTCTACCCCCAATATAACGGTAGTTTACCAAATTTTTTATGGAAATACAATAGCAGGACGAAAAAAACAGCAGGATGAAAAATATCATCCTGCTGTCCATTTCAAATTACTTTCAGGATCTCGGCGATGAGCGCCTCGCGCCCGTTCCCCTTTTCGGCGGAAAACGGGATCAGCGGGATCTCCCCTGGCAGGGCAAGCGTCTCGCGGATCAGGCGCAGATTGCCCTCGATCTCGCTCTTTTTCAGCTTGTCCAGCTTGTTGGCGACGACGCAGAAGCTTCGGCCGCTGTTTTTGAACCACTCGCCCATCGTGACGTCGTCCGCGGTCGGTTTATGCCGCGCGTCGACGATCAGGACGCCCAGGCTCATCAGCTCGGGCTCGGCGAAGAACTCCTCCATGAGCCTTCCCCAGCGCTCCTTCTCGCTCTGCGAGACCTTGGCGAAGCCGTAGCCCGGCAGGTCGACGAAATAGAGCTTCCCGTCGATCAGAAAGTAGTTGACGTGCACCGTCTTTCCCGGCGCAGCGCCGACGCGCGCGAAGTTTTTGCGGTTGAGCAGGCGGTTGATGACCGATGACTTTCCGACGTTCGACTTCCCCGCAAAAACGACCGCGGGGACCGACGAGCGGATGAACTGCCCGGACGAGGCGGCGGATTTGACGAATTCCGCCTTATTGACGTTCAGATTCTGCATGGCGCTCACATCCTGACGGGAAGGCGCTTCTCGTCCGAAGCCGGGAGAAAGCCGGCCGCGCTCTCCGCGGGACGGCGCACGAGGACGAGGTCGAGGATCTTCTCCACGCGGTCGGTGCTGACGAAATGCAGCGCCTGCCGCACGGTCTGGTCGATCTCGGCCAGGTCGGGCAGATTGTCCTCTGGGATGACGACGGTATGTATCCCGGCGCGCAGCGCGGCCATCGTTTTCTCCCGCAGGCCGCCGATCGGCAGCACCCTGCCGCGCAGCGTGATTTCGCCGGTCATGGCGATGTCGTGCCGCACGGGCGTTCCGGTGAGCGCGGAAATAAGCGCCACGGTGACCGTGATGCCGGCGGAGGGCCCGTCCTTGGGCACGGCGCCCTCGGGGAAATGCAGATGGATGTCGCAGTTCCTGTAGAAGTCCGGGTCGACGCCGAGCTGCTCGGCCCGGCTGCGGATGAAGCTGACCGCGGCGTGCACGGACTCCTTCATCACCTCGCCGAGGTTGCCGGTGAGCTCCAGCTTGCCGCTGCCCTCGAGCACGGCGGCCTCCACGTCGAGCACTTCGCCGCCGACGCTGGTGTAGGCAAGGCCGCGCACGAGGCCGATCTCGTCGCGGTTTCTCGTCTCGTCGCGCTTGAACTTCGCCGGGCCGAGGAGCTCCTCGAGCTTATCCGGCTTGACCGTCAGGCTGCGGCACTTCCCTTCCGCGATCCGCCCCGCCGCCTTGCGGCAGAGGGCCGCGAGCTCGCGCTCGAGCGTGCGGACGCCGGATTCGCGCGTGTAGACGGCGATGATCTCGCGGATCGCATCGTCGCCGACGCGGAGCTGAACGCCGTTGAGCCCGTGCTTTTTCCGCTGCTTGGGCAGCAGGTGCCGCTTCGCGATCTGCAGCTTTTCCTCGTCGGTGTAGCTGCTGAGCTCGATGAGCTCCATGCGGTCGAGCAGCGGGCGCGGGATCGTGTCGGTCGTGTTGGCGGTCGTGATGAAGAAGACCTCGGACAGGTCGAAGGGGATCTCGAGGAAGTGGTCGCGGAAGCTGTTGTTCTGCTCGCCGTCGAGCACCTCGAGCAGGGCGGCCGAGGGGTCGCCCCGGTAATCGGCGCCGAGCTTGTCGACCTCGTCGAGCACCATCAGCGGGTTGCAGGACTTGGCCTGCGCAATCCCGTTCATGATGCGGCCGGGCATGGAGCCGATGTAGGTCTTGCGGTGCCCGCGGATCTCGGCCTCGTCGTGCACGCCGCCGAGAGACAGGCGCACAAGCCTGCGGTTAAGCGCGCGGGCGATGCTCATCGCGACGCTGGTCTTGCCGGTGCCCGGAGGGCCGACGAGGCAGAGCAGGCCGCCCTTCAGCCCGGGCGTGAGCTTGCGCACCGCAAGGTATTCCAGCACGCGCTCCTTGACCTTGTCGAGCCCGTAGTGATCCTCGTTGAGGATGCGGCGGGCCTTGTCGAGGTCGAGCGTCTCCTCGGTCCGGACACCCCAGGGCAGCTCGAGCACGGTGTCCAGCCAGCCGCGCAGCACCGCGGACTCGGAGGAGCCGAAGGGCTGCTTCTGCAGGCGCGAAAGCTCCTTGAGGATCTTCTCGCGCACCTCGTCCTTCACCGGCAAGGCCTCGATGCGGCTGCGGTACTCGGCGAAATCGTCCGTGCCGAAATCCTCGCCCAGCTCGGACTGGATGATCTTCATCTCCTCGCGGAGATAGTATTCGCGCTGGCTGCGCTCCATCGCCTGCTGCGTCGCGTCGTTGAGCTCCTGCTCGATGCTGAGGATATGCAGCTCGTTCTGCAGGAGCCTGCCGAGCGCCGTCAGACGGCGGCTGAGGCTCAGCTCCTCGAGGATCTCCTGCCGCGCGGGGATGTTCACGCGCAGGTTCTGGGCGATGTACCAGGACACGTAATCGGGATCGGGATTGGCGAGCACGTTGAGCAGCTGCTCGTTCATCATGTCCGGATTCATGTGCAGGTATTCGTTGAAAAGCGTCAGGCAGTTTCGCAGCAGCGCTTCCCTTCTGCTCGCGCTGACGCGCTCGGGCCGGTCGCTCACGCGCTCGAGCACGGCGGTGTAACCCTTGCTGTCGGTGTCCATGCTGAGCGCGCAGGCGCGGAACAGGCCCTCGACCATCAGCCGGCAGCCGGCGTGGCCGCCGCGGATCTGCTGCCGGATGCGGCAGACCGTGCCGACGCTGTAGATGTCCTTCTCCTGCGGCACGTCGACGGAGATGTCCTTCTGCGCGGAGAGGAAGATCAGATGCTCGCCGTGGTTGGCCGCGCCGATCGCGGCCAGGGAGGCCGGGCGTTCGACGTCGAAGGTCAGCAGCATCTGCGGAAACACGATCAGGCCGCGCAGGGGCAGCAGCGGCAGTACACGGCGTTCGGAAGCGATATTGTCTTTGTTCATGGGGAAACCTCCTTTCCGAGAGGTCGCGGTGAAAAAACCTGTGTTTTACTGATTGATGCGTTCGATGAGCGGCGCCTTGTCCTCGTTGACGGCCTCGGCCGTGATCGTGACCTTCTTCACCGTCGGGTCGGAGGGCACGGTGTACATGACGTCGGTCATCACCTTTTCCATCACGCTGCGCAGGCCTCGCGCGCCGATCCTGCGCTCGATGGCGCGGTCGGCCACGGCGTCCAGCGCATCGGGCTCGAAGCAGAGCTCGACGCCGTCCATTTTCATCAGCGCCTGATACTGCTTCGTCATCGCGTTCTTCGGCTCGGTGAGGATGCGGACGAGGTCGTCGCGCGTCAGCGAGTCAAGCGAAGCCACGACCGGCAGGCGGCCGATCAGCTCGGGGATGATGCCGAACTTCAGCAGGTCGTGCTGCTGCACCTGGGCCAGGATCTGGCCCACGTCGCGCTCCTTGCCGCTTTTGATCTCGGCGCCGAAGCCCATCGTCTTCTTGTTCGTGCGCTTTTCGATGATCTTGTCGAGCCCGTCGAAGGCGCCGCCGCAGATGAAGAGGATGTTCGTCGTGTCGACGTGGATGAACTCCTGGTGCGGGTGCTTGCGGCCGCCCTGGGGCGGGACGTTGGCGATCGTGCCCTCGAGGAGCTTCAGCAGCGCCTGCTGCACGCCCTCGCCGGAGACGTCGCGCGTGATGGAGGTGTTCTCGCTCTTGCGGGCGATCTTGTCGAGCTCGTCGATGTAGATGATGCCCTTCTGCGCGCGCTCGACGTCGAAATCGGCGGCCTGCAGCAGCTTGAGGATGACGTTTTCCACGTCCTCGCCGACATAGCCGGCCTCGGTCAGCGTCGTCGCGTCCGCGATGGCAAAGGGCACGTCGAGCATCTTCGCCATCGTCTGCGCAAAGAGCGTCTTGCCGCTGCCGGTGGGGCCGATGAGCAGGATGTTGCTCTTCTGCAGCTCGACCTCGTCCTTGCCGCCGCCGTGCAGGATGCGCTTATAGTGGTTGTAGACGGCGACCGACAGCACGATCTTGGCCCGCTCCTGCCCGATCACGTACTCGTCGAGCCGCGCCTTGATCTGCGAGGGCTTGGGCAGCTTCTCGAATACCAACGGCAGCCCGTCGTAGCCCTCGACCTTCGGATTGAGCTCCGGGTCCTCCTCGATGATGCTCATGCACATGCGCACGCAGTCGTCGCAGATATAGGAGCCGTTGCCGGCGATCAGGCGGTTGACCAGGGCCTGGGGCTTTCCGCAAAAGGAACAGCGGATGCTCTTTCTGCCTTCATTTCCTGCCATATTCTTCTCCCATCATCATTTTGCTTATACCGGGAACGCGAGGAGGGCTGCCGCCCACCCCGCGCTCCGTCGTGTCTATCCGATTCTTTCGCAGTCTCAGCGCTTGTAGATGACCTTGTCGATCAGCCCGTAGGCCTGCGCCTCTTCCGCGGTCATGAAGTGGTCGCGCTCGCAGTCGCGCTCGACCTCCTCGACGCTCTTGCCGGTGTTGTCGGCGAGGATCTGATTCAGGCGCTTCTTGATCTTGAGGATCTGCTCGGCCTGGATCTGGATGTCGGTCGCCTGGCCGCGGCTGCCGCCGGAGGGCTGGTGGATCATGATCTCGGCGTTCGGCAGGGCGATGCGCTTGCCCTTCGCGCCGGAGGACAGCAGGAAGGCGCCCATCGACGCGGCCATGCCGACGCAGATGGTGGACACGTCGGGCTTGATGTACTGCATCGTGTCGTAGATCGCCAGGCCGCTCGTCACGCTGCCGCCGGGGCTGTTGATATAGAACTGGATGTCCTTGTCGGGGTCCTGCGCCTCGAGATAGAGGAGCTGGGCCACGATGAGGCTCGCGGTGGTGTCGTTGACCTCCTCGCTCAGCATGACGATCCGGTCGTTCAGCAGGCGGGAGAAAATGTCGTAGGAACGCTCGCCGCGGCTGGTCTGTTCAACTACATAGGGTACCAGACTCATTGTATGAAACTCTCCTTTCCGATATCCGAAACTCTCAGAGAGCATATCCCCGCGCGGGGGAATTTATACCGTTCAGGCCTGCTCGGGGGCCTTGGCAACGGCGCTTTCGAGAATGAGGTTCGTCGCCTTTTCCTTCTTCTTCTCGCCGGCGATGTAGTCCATGCCGAAGTACTTCTCGACCTCTTCGGCCTGCGCGCCGATGCTCTCGGCGATCTTATTGAGGTACTCGCGGTTTTCTTCCTCGCTGGTCTCGATGTTCTCGGCCTTGATCACGGCCTCGAGCAGGAGGTCGTTGCGGACCTGCAGCTCGGCGGCGGGACGGATGCTCGCGTTGACGGTCGCGTCGTCGACGCCCATCATCTGCTTGATTTGCTCGATCGTCATGTCGCGGGTGTTCATGCCGAAGTTGGCGGCGTAGTTGCGCAGCAGCTCCTCGGTCTTCTCGCTGATCATCGACTCGGGGATCGTGACGGTCAGATTCTGCGCGGCCTGGTGCAGCACCTCGGTGCGGAATTCGGTCTCGGCCTTTTCGGTCGCCTTCTTCTCCAGGTCCTCGCGGATGCTGGCCTTGTACTCGTCGAGCGTGTCGAAGCCGTTGTCTCCGGCGAACTCGTCGTCCAGCTCGGGCAGCTCCGCCACGGTCAGATCGTGGAGCTTGACCTTGAACACGACGTCCTTGCCGGCCAGATCCTGCACATAGTCCTCGGGGAAGGTGATGTTGATGTCCTTCTCCTCGCCGACCTTCATGCCGACGATCTGATCCTCGAAGCCGGGGACGAAGGAATTGGAGCCGAGCTCGAGGGAATAGCCCTCGGCCTTGCCGCCGTCAAAGCGCTCGCCGTCGAGGAAGCCGTCGAAGTCGATCTTCGCGGTGTCGCCCATCTGCGCCTCGCGGTCGTCGACGCTGATCTGGCGCGCGTTGCGTTTGCGGACGCTCTCGAGCTCCTTATCGACGTCCTCGTCGCCGATGGCGACGACGGGCCTGACCGCCTCGATGCCCTTGTACTGGCCGAGGGTGACGACGGGATAGAGCTCGACGCTGAAGGTATAGGAAGCGCTGCGCTCGTCGGTGACCTCGACGTTCGTGATGGAGGGCGCGCCGACGACCTGCAGCTCGTTCTCCGTCACGCCGAGCTCGTAGGCCTTCGGGGCCAGCTCGTCCAGCGCGTCCTGGTAAAAGACCTCATGACCGTACATGCCCTCGATGACCTGGCGCGGGGCCTTGCCCTTGCGGAATCCGGGGATGTAAATCTGGGACTTGTTCTTGATATAGGCCCGCTGAACGGCGGCCTCGAATTCGGCCTTGTCGGACTCGACCGTGAAAACAGCGGTGTTGTTTTCGTTTTTCTCTACGTTCTTGACGATCATGGTGGATCTCCTTCCTTTTATGTGCATACAAGCCTTGCTAATATAGCAGATTTGCAAGCTAAAATCAATGATTTTTTCTTCTGTTTACAGTATTTTCACGGGTTTGAAGCCGAGATGGTCGGCCGACAGCAGCCGGAACTCCGTCCCGCCGCGCCAGCCGTTGAAGGACAGGCGGCAGCCCTTGCCGTGGATGTGCCCGTAGCCGCAGAGCTTCACGCTGTAGTCGTTCAGCAGAGCGAGGATCTCGGGGCACTCGTATTTCTGAAAGATCGGCGGATAATGGAGAAAGACGAGCTTTTCGCGCTCCCCCGCCGCCTTCAGCGAGGTCTCCAGCCGCCCGATCTCGCGCAGCATGATCTTTTTGTTGTGCGCGGTGCCGGTCTCCTCCTCGAAAAACCAGCCGCGTGTGCCGCAGACGGCGTAGTCTTCATAGAAAAAGCAGTTGTTGTGCAGGATGTCGATGCTCTTGATATCGTTTTCGGCGAAAAAGCGCTTCGCCTTCGCCGCCGTGCTCCACCAGTAGTCGTGGTTGCCCTTGAGGATCAGCTTTTTCCCGGGCAGGCGCTCGATGAACAGGAAGTCCTCGCGCGCCTCCTCCAGGCTCATGCCCCAGCTCAGGTCGCCGCAGAGCACGGTGAGGTCCTCGTCCCCGACGCAGGAAAAGCCCTGCAGCAGCTTGTCGGCGTGGTTTTCCCAGGCCTCGCCGAAGACGTGCATCGGCTTGCTGCCGGACAGGGACAGATGTAGATCTCCGATCGCGTACAGTGACATGACAGTTCTTCCGTTTCCGAGAATAAAAGCCGCGGCGCGCGGCATACTAAGGACGCCGGATATCGGCAGGGAGGCAGCAAATGAACGACAAAAAGCGAAGCGAGATCCTACCCGGTGTGGGCTGCGAGGTCACGGCCTGCAAATACAACACCGTCGACTGCCGCTGCAGCGCGGCGCGCATCAGCGTGCAGAACGAAAAAGCGAACAGCAAGAGCGAGACCTACTGCTCGACCTTCTGCCCGAGGGGCACTTGCTGATCGCCCCGGCTCCGCCGGGTACATATCACTCGAAGGCGTTCTCGATGACGGTGATGCGCGGAAACTTTGTCTCGATCCCGCGCGGGGCGTAGATCTCCACGACGTCGAAGCGCGGCTGCAGCTCGCTCTCGTGCTCGGAAAGCCAGCAGGCGGCGGCCGCGCGCAGGCGCTGCCGCTTGGCGGCCGTGACGAATTCCCGCGCCTCGCCTCGGCTGTCGTCCTTGCGCGTCTTGACCTCGACGAAGGCGAGGATCCCGCGGCGGCTGGCGATCAGGTCGATCTCGCCGAAGCGGCAGGAGTAGTTGCTCTCTTCGATATGCCAGCCGTGCAGGCGGAGGTATCGCGCGGCGCGCTCCTCGCCCCAGCGGCCGGAACGGTTGTCGGCCATCAGTGCATCTTCCTCAAAAAGCTCGGCCGGTGGACCGGCGATGGGCCGTATTCCCGGATCGCCTCGTAGTGCTGCGCGGTCCCGTAGCCCTTGTGCTGCTCGAAATGATACTGCGGATATTCCTCCGCGAGCCGGAGCATCAGCCGGTCACGGCTGACCTTGGCGAGCACCGAGGCAGCGGCGATGTCGGCGCAGCTGGCGTCGCCCTTGACGACGCAGCGGCTCGGGATCAGGATCCCCTTATTGCGGTTGCCGTCGATCAGCGCAAGTTCCGGCTGCGGCTCGAGCAGCACGATCGCACGGTTCATCGCCAGCATCGTCGCGCCGAGGATGTTCAGCTCCTCGATCTCCTCCACGCTCGCAAAGGCGATCCCGTAAGCGATCGCGGCAGCGCAGATCGGGTCGAAGAGCGCTTCCCTCTTCTTCTCGGTCAGCTTCTTCGAGTCGTTCAGGCCGGGGATCTCAAGCCCGCGGGGCAGGATGACCGCGGCCGCGCAGACCGGCCCGGCCAGCGGGCCGCGCCCGGCCTCGTCCACGCCGCACAGCAGCGCGACGCCGGAGCCGTATATCTCGTTTTCCAGCTTCCAAAGATCAGGCATCCGGCTTCTCCAGACTCAGGCGGCCCAGCTTGCCCTCGTGGTACTCGTTGAGCAGGGTATTTGCCATTCGCTCGATGTCGTATTCCCCGCGCGAGACGAGGAAACCGCGCTTTTTCGCCGCCTCCTCGAGCAGCTCGAAGCCGTTCTTCTCCGGATCGGGCTCGATGTGGTAGCGCTCGCGCAGGGCCTGCGGGTACAGGGCGCTCAGGCGCAGGATGAAATTCGCGGCCAGGGTCTCCTTGTCGAGCACCTCGGCCTTGATCGCGTTCGTGATGGCCAGCATCTCGCCGACCTCCTGGCTGTCGAACTTCGGCCAGAGGATGCCGGGCGTATCGAGCAGGTCGAGCCCCGCGTCGATGTGGATCCACTGCCTGCCGCGGGTCACGCCGGGCTTGTCTCCGGCGATCGCGGCCTTGCGGCCGGCGACCTTATTGATCAGCGTCGATTTCCCGACGTTGGGGATGCCGACGATCATCAGGCGCAGCGGGCGGCCGACCTGGCCCTTCGCCTCGTATTCCTTCATTTTATCGGCGAGCAGGCGGCGGACGGCGGGCACGAAGTCCCGGATCCCCTTCCCGCTCTTCGCGTCGGTCTCGACGATCGCGAGGCCCTGTTCCTCGAAATGACGCCGCCAGAGGCGCGTGATCTCGGGATCTGCCAGGTCGACGCGGTTGAGGATCACGAGCCGGGGCTTCCCGGCTGCCAGGACGTCGATCTCGGGATTGCGGCTGGAGCGCGGGATGCGCGCATCCAGGATCTCGCAGACGGCGTCGACGAGGCCGAGGTTCTCCTCCATCATCCGGCGGGCCCTGGTCATGTGACCGGGGAACCACTGGATGTTCATCGTTTCATAGCGTCCGTCCATTTATTTGATGATGCGGAACTGGTCGAAGGGATAGATCACCGCGTAGGCGCGGCCGATGATCTCCTTCTCGTCGACGTTGCCGATGCGCTTGTCGCGGCTGTCGGTGGACTGGTTGCGGTTGTCGCCCATGACGAAAACGCAGCCCTCCGGCACCGTCCAGGGACCGCGGAAGTCGATCAGCACCTTTGTCAGCTCGGCGATGTACTCCTCCTGGATCGGCTCGTCGTCGACGTACACGATCCCGTTGTCGCGGTCGATGTTGACGACCTGCCCCTCGGTGGCGATGACGCGCTTGACGAGCGCCTTGTCCGGGTCGTAGTCGTCGGTCTTGAAAATCACGATGTCCCCCTGCTTCGGCTTGTAGAACAGGCCGGAGACGACCATCTTCTCGCCGTTGACGAGGGTGGGGTTCATCGAATCGCCGCTGACGTCGATCACGCGGACGAAAAACAGAAAGACGACGATGCAGATGATCAGCGCGCTGATGATGCTCTGGATCCAGTCGTAGCTCTCTCTTTTCTGCGCACGCTCGATCTCCTCGGGCGTTTTTTTGCTCTTCTTAGCCATAGCAAATCTCCTATTCGATAGGATGTCATGATATTATACACCTTAAGACCCGGGAAACGCAACAAAAAAAGAGACCGGCTGCCCGATCTCTTTTTTTGACAATAGAGCTTACAGTCTCTCCTTGACCTTGGCCTTCTTGCCCACGCGGTCGCGCAGGTAGTAGAGCTTCGCTCTGCGGACCTTGCCCTTGCGGACGGTCGTGACAGAGACGATGGAGGGAGAGTGTACGGGGAAGACCTTCTCGCAGCCGACGCCGTAGGAAATGCGGCGGACGGTGATGGTCTCGTTGATACCGCCGTGCTTCTTGGCAATGATCGTGCCTTCGAAAGCCTGGGTGCGCTCACGGTTGCCTTCCTTCACGCGGACGAGCACGCGGACGGTGTCGCCGACGTTCATTTCGGGCAGTTCCTTCTTGGTGTACTGCTCACTGAGAATTTTGACCAGATCCATATTCGATCCTCTTTCGTAAAGACGTTCTTATCGGAGGGTGACCGCAGGGAGAAAGGACTTGAACTCATGACGCCTGTGAGCGTCCCTTTTCGAATCTTTTTGTCCCTCCTCCCTTGCTGGGCAAAAGCCCAGCGGCGCTCGTCGGAACGAAAAATCTGTCGAAAATCGCCAGCTCACAGGTGCTATGCAGTTTCTTCGGAGCAGATTTGGGTTGAAGCGAGGCGCAGCCCGCAGATAATACTCTTGTATTATCAAGGGTTGGAACGAAGCTTCAGCACATATCTGCCCGAATAAACCGTCAGGAGTTCAGGTCTTTTCTCCCTCAACCGCGACAGCGGACCGCCTGATGGGCCGCGCGAAGCCTTCTCCGCGCAGGCCATGGTATAATAACACAAAGAAATCCGGATTGCAAGACCTTTTTTGCGGAAATTTCAGCTTTCCGTCACGATTTTTCCGCAGATATGCTCCGGCGTCATCACAAGCAGCAGCGTCGCCCTCAGCGAGCGGGCGATCTCTTCGGCGATATAGGCTTCGTCGTCGGTGAACTTGCGGCTGAGGCGGGCGGCAATCTCCCGCGCCCGCGCCGCGTCGTCGACGATCTCCACCGTGCCGAAGACGATCACGCTGCGAAATAGCAAAGCCCAGTGCCCCTCGACCGGCGCGCCTTCGTCGATGCAGGTGAAGCAGGCCTTCCCATCGCGGCGCAGGGCGTCCAGCCGGTGGCCGACGCGGCCGCAGTGGAAGTAGAGCTTCCCGTCTTCGTCGTTGTAATAGTGGTTGATCGGCGTGCCGTAGGGATAGCCCCCGTCTCCGGCCACGGAGAGGACGCCGCGTTTTTCATGCCGCAGCAGCGCGAGGCAGTCTTCCCTCGGCAGCTCCTTGTTTTTGCGCATCAGCGGTCGAAATTCCATCTCTTCTCCCCCTCAGCGAAAGACGATCATGTCCTTGTCGTAAATCTCGAGCCTCGTGAACGCGGCGAAATCCGGCGCAAGCTCCGGGGCGAGCTGGCGCAGGGCCTCGGCCAGCTGCTCGGGATTGAGCGTCGGCTCCTGCGCGGAAACGAAGGCGTGCAGGGCGACGAGGCCCTCTCCCGCCGTAAAATCGATCGAGCGGATCGCCGGGCGGATGTCGCTCTCGCCGACGCCGCGCTTGGTCTTTCTAGTGATGATGATGCTCTCCCGCGCGAAGAAAACGCGAAGCGGCTCGAGCAGCGCGGCGGGCTCGCGCCCGTCGTACTCGAAGCGGCCCTCGAGCTCCAGCCATTTGATCTCGGCGCATTTTCGCTCCGCCTCATAGGCGGCGAGCACCTCGATCCCCTCCGGGAGAGCGGCCGTCAGGCGTTCCGGAAGCGTGGAGAGCTCGGCGTCCTCGCGCAGGCGGAAATCCATCAGCTCGCAGCGGCTGGCCGCGCCGACCGACAGCGGCAGCGCGATCGATATCTGCGGGTGCGGGTTGTAGCCCTCGGAATACTTCAGCGCGAGACCTGCGCGCGAAAAGGCGCGCTGCATCGTCTGCATCAGATCGAGGTGGGAAATCCAGACCGCCCGCCCGGTCTTGGAAAAGCGCAGTCTCAGTTTCTCATTCATCGCAGCGGATCTCCTTCAGAAGCCGTGCCGCCCCGCAGGCCGCGCACTGATGGCGGCAGTCGGGGCTCAGCTCGGAGCGGTAGCATTTCTCGCGTTCCTTGATCAGATGCGCCTTGCGCACGCCGACGTCGATCATGTCCCAGGGCAGGAGCTCGTCGACCGGGCGCTCGCGCTGCGCGTAGAAGGCCGGGTCGACGCCGGTGTCGGCGAAGGCCTGCATCCAGCGCTCGAAGGAAAAGTAGTCCGTCCAGGCGTCCAGCCGCCCGCCGCGCCGCCAGACGAGCTCGATCGCGTCCGCGATCCGGCGGTCGCCGCGCGAGAGCACGGCCTCGATGAGGCTGGTCTCGGCGTCGTGCCAGTTGTAGGTGACGTTCTTGGCCGTGATGGACGAGCGCAGGAGGTTGACGCGCCGCAGGTACTCCTCAATCGTGACCTGGGGCTCCCACTGGAAGGGGCTGTGCGGCTTCGGGATGAAGCAGGAGGTCGAAATCGTGATCTTTACGCCGCGGTTCTTGTTCTTCGCGTAAAGCCGCCAGCAGTGCAGCACCTCGTTGGCCATCTCGGCGATGCCGCGGATGTCCTCGTCCGTCTCGGTCGGAAGTCCCAGCATGTAGTAGAGCTTGACGCTGTTCCAGCCGCCCTCGAAGGCGATACGGCAGGTGTTCAGCAGGTCCTCCTGCGTGACGTTTTTGTTGATCGCGTCGCGCAGACGCTGGCTGCCGCCCTCGACGGCGAAGGTCAGGCCGCTTTTTCTCACCTTCTGCAGACGCTCCATGATGTCCATGGAAAAATTGTCCGCGCGCAGCGAGGGCAGCGACAGGCCGATGCTGCGCGGCTCGCAGTATTCGAGCAGGCCGTCGCAGAGCCCGGGCAGCTGCCGGTAGTCGCTGGTACTGAGAGACAGGAGCGTCACGTCCTGATAGCCGGTGTTCTTCAGCGTCTCGATCCCCTGCCTTATGAGCGTCTCCGGCTTTTTGGACCGGATCGGGCGGTAGACGTAGCCCGCCTGGCAAAAGCGGCAGCCGCGCACGCAGCCGCGGAAAAGCTCGAGGCTGACGCGGTCGTGGATGACCTCGGTGGAGGGGACGATCGGGTTTGTCGGGAAGGGCGAGGCGTCCAGATCCTCGACGATGCGCTTGGTCACGCGCGCGGGCGCGCCGTCCTTCGGCGTGATCGCGGCGACGGTGCCGTCCTCGTTGTAGGAGATATCGTAGAGCGAAGGCACGTAGACCCCGCCGATCTGAGCGGCGCGGACGAGGAACTCGTGCTTGCTCCAGCCCCCGCGCTTGGCCTCGCGCAGCAGGCAGAGCAGCTCGTTGTCCAGCTCCTCCCCCTCGCCGAGGAAAAAGAGGTCGATGAAGGGCGCCATCGGCTCGGCGTTGACGGCGGCGGTGCCGCCCGCCATCACGACCGGCAGCAGATCGGGTCGGTCGGCGCTTCGCAGCGGGAGGCCGGACATGTCGAGCATGTCCAGCACCGTCGTATAGGCCATCTCGTAGCCGACCGAGAAGGCCAGCGCGTCGAAGTCCGAGGTCGGGTCGCCGCTTTCCAGCGCGTAGAGCGGGATCCCGGCCCGCTTCATCTCGGCATACATGTCGCCCCAGGGGGCGAAGACGCGCTCGCACCAGACGAAATCGAGGCTGTTCATCGTATGGTAGAGGATGCTCATGCCGAGATTCGACATGCCGATCTCATAGGTGTCGGGAAAGCAGAAGGCCACGCGCAGCTCGACCTTCGACTTGTCCTTGATGATCTGATTGTATTCCCCGCCGGTGTAGCGCGCCGGCTTCTGCACACGGGGCAAGATGCGTTCCAGACGCTTGTCCATGGCCGCCCTCCCGTTTTTTCTTTCATTTTACACGCCCGGGCGGAACTTTGCAAGTCCGCGGCAATCGAAAACGCCCGGGACTTTTATCCCGGGCGCATTTCGTAATGAATCCGTGCCTACTTCACCGTCAGCGTGACGATGGCGGACCAGGCGTTCCCCGCGTCGTTATAGACCTTGCAGCGGTACTGATAGCCGTCCCGGCGCGCAATGCCCCTGACCGACAGGGTCGCGCTGTCGTATCCCGTGCCGGTGCATTTATGCCATGCCGCCGTGGGACTTGCGCGGTAAAACCACTGATAGCTCAGGAATTCGCCCGAGGCGACCGTTTTGAACTTCGCCTTCGCGCCGACGGCGACCGTCTGCGAGGATGGATGCGACGAGATGACAGGCTTTTTGACGATCTTCAGCGTGACGGCGTCGGTGGTCTTCGTGCAGTAGGGCGTCGTCACCTTGCAGCGGTACTGATAGCCGTTGCGGAAGCTGCTGCCGACGACGGAGAGCGTGTCGGTTTTACAGCCGCCGGTCGAGCAGTTTCTCCAGCTCCCGGTGGGCGTCTTGTACTGCCACTGATACGCGGTCGCGCCGTTGGCGGCTACGGTGAAGCTCGCCGTGTGTCCCGCCTTCACGCCGCAGGATACCGGCTGCGTCTTGATGACCGGCAAAACGGTCAGCCGCACCTCCCGGGTGATCATTTTGCCGACTTCGTTGGTCATGACACAGCGGTAGAGGCGGCTGTTCCGGGCTTCGGTCGCCTTCACGCTGTAGGTCGGCGTATCAAAGCCGCCCGTCGCGCAGTCATACCAGCCGCCGCCCTCTTTATATTGCCATTGGTATGTTTCGACCCCTTCCGCCTCGACCGTAAAGCTGACCTGGCTGTTTTGCAGCGCGGTCACCTTCTGCGGCTGCGTGAGGATCTTCGGCCGCCCGTTATCGATCGTCAGGCTGACCTCATCCGAATAAACGTAGCCGGACGGCGATCTGACAAAGCAGCGGAGGCGAAGAACGTCCTCGTAACAGCGGGTGAAATAGACATGCAGAATCGGATAATTTTCTGCACTGAAGATCCTGCCGGCGTCATAGACCGATCTCCACGTTTGATACGTGGTATCGAAGTAAGACCAGCTGTATTTCAGATCCGGTCCGGCAGCCTGGACCTCGAAAGTTACGCTCGTACCCTCCGTGGCGATCACGCTCTCGGGCTGCTTCAGGATGTGCGGGAGCGAGACAGACCAGTTCAGCGTTCCACCGTAAGAAATCATGTTGTCCTCCGTCCAGCTCGGCTCCTCGGCCTGAACATATACCGTGGCGCTCACGCCGGAGAAAGCGTCTTCGGCGATGCTGCCGGCGGCTCCGAACAGCAGCAGCTTCTGGAGCGCCGTGCAGTCGGCAAAGGCGCGGCCTGCGATGCTGCAGCTGTTCTGAAACTCGACATATTCCAAAGCCGTGCAGCCGGAGAAGGCTTCCTCCCCGATCGAGGCGACTGCCATGCCGGTGAAGCGGTTGAATTTCGCGCAGTCTCTGAACGCATGACTTCCGATCTCCTTCACGTCGGGGTCGGTGTACAGGGACTGAAGCTTCACAAAGCCGTTGTCGGAAAAGCAGCCGTCTCCGATGCGGACGATGCCGCTCTGCGTCGCGATATGCACAACGGAAGGCGCGAGATGCCGCATGAATTGCTCGCCGCCGGTCAGAACACTGTTTCCTTCGCCCCAGATGAACAGCTCCCAGCCGTCGAAATACCAGGTAAACTCGCCCTCGGTCTGATAATCGTTTTCGTTCGGGACGGGGGTGCCTTCCGGCTGCTCCGCGTCCTCCGGCTCCACGACGGATATGGTCTCGGGCTCCTCGACGGGAATGATGCGGATGTCCTCCGCCCCGGCCGCGGGGACCAGCGCGGCGGCGAGCAGCAGACACAGGATCAGGCTGATCAGGCGTTTCATAACAATCTCCCCCCCTTTCGGAAATCAAACAGCCCGTGATTTTTATTCTTCCGGACGCCCGGAGTCTCCCCCGGACGTCCGGTCTTCTGAAAACTAAAAACTAAAAACTACAAACTCACTTCCCCGCCATGGCCTTGTACTGAGCGTAGCGGCGCGCGGTGAATTCCTCGGCCTCCTTGAACAGCAGTTCGGCGCGCTCCGGGAAGGTGCGGGTCAGCGAGGAGAAGCGCACCTCGCCCATCATGAACTCGCGCAGCTTCCCGTTCGGCTCCTTGCTGTCGAGGACAAAGGGATTCTTGCCCTGGTCGATGTTCTCGGGGATGTAGCGGAACAAAGGCCAGTAGCCGCAGTCGACCGCGAGCTTTTCCTCCTCCATGGCCTTGCCCATGCCGTTGACGAGGCCGTGGTTGATGCAGGGCGCGTAGGCGATGATGAGCGAGGGGCCGACGTGCTTCTCCGCCTCCTTCAGGGCGGTAATGAGCTGCGCGGGATTCGCGCCCATGGCGACCTTCGCGACGTAGACGTTGTCGTAGACCATCGCGATGCGGCCCAGATCCTTCTTCGCCGTCGCCTTGCCGGCGTTGGCAAACTGCGCCACCGCGCCGATGGAGGTGGCCTTCGAGGCCTGGCCGCCGGTGTTGGAATAGACCTCGGTGTCTACGACGAGGATGTTCACGTCGACGCCGGAGGCGAGGACGTGGTCGAGGCCTCCGTAGCCGATGTCGTAGGCCCAGCCGTCGCCGCCGTACATCCACATGCTCTTCTTGACCAGCGTGTCGGTGCGCTCCTTCAGCCACTTCACGTCGGCGCTGTCGTCGGCGGTCGCGGCGAGAGCTTCCTTCAGCGCCTCGGACACGGCGCGGGTATCATTGGGCTCGTCGCCCTTCTCGAGCCAGGTCTGCAGCGCGGCCTTCAGGGCTTCGTCCGCGGTCGCGAGCGCGGCCTCGGCGTGGGTCTTCGCCTGGCGGCGCATCTGGTCGACGGACAGGCACATGCCGAGCGCGTACTCGGCGTTGTTCTCAAACAGCGAGTTCGAGGGCGCGGGGCCGTAGCCCGCGGCGGTCTTGGCATAGGGGAAGGTCGGGGTCGAGGAGCCGACGACGTAGGTGCAGCCGGTGGCGTCCGCGATATACATGCGCTCGCCGAAGAGCTGGGTCATCAGCTTCATGTAGGGCGCCTCGCCGCAGCCGGCGCAGGAGCCGTTGAACTCGTAGAGCGGGCGCTGGTACTGGCTGCCCTTGACGCTGAATTTGTCCATCGGGTTGGCCTTGACGGGGAGACCGACGAGGTAGTCCCAGTTCGGCTGCTCGTGAATCTGGCTCTCCAGCGGCTCCATGACGAGGGCCTTGTTCTTCGCCGGGCAGACGTTGGCGCAGCTCGAGCAGCCCTGGCAGTCGATCGGATCGACCTGGATGCGGTAGGTATAGGCCTCGAAGCCCTTGCCGAGCGCCTTCTTCGTGACGAGCCCATCGGGCGCGGCGGCCTTCTCCTCCTCGGTGACGAGGAAGGGACGGATGCAGGCGTGCGGGCAGACGAGCGAGCACATGTTGCAGCCGATGCAGTTCTCGGGGATCCACTTCGGGACGTTCGTCGCGATGCCGCGGCGCTCGTACTTCGAGGTCTCGACCGGGCTCACGCCGTCGGCATAGGGCAGGAAGGCGGAGACGGGGATCCTGTCGCCCGCCTGGCGGTTGACCGGGATCTGGATCTTCCGGATGTACTCAGGCAGGCTCTCGTCCACGGTCTCAATCTCGTCCTCGAGCGCCGCCCAGGCGGCGGGGACCTCGATCTTCACGAGGGCGTTGAGGCCCGCGTCGACCGCGGCGCAGTTCATGTTGACGATCTTGTCGCCCTTCTTGGAGTAGGTCTTGATGATGGCCTCCTTCATGTAGCGGACGGCGTCGTCGATCGGCAGGATGCCGGAGAGCTTGAAGAAGGCGGCCTGCAGCACGGTGTTCGTGCGGTTGCCGAGGCCGATCTGCTGGGCGATGGCGGTCGCGTCGATCGTGTAGAAGTTCAGGCCGCGCTCGGCGAGGATGCGCTTGGCGCGGTTCGGCAGATGCTCCTCGAGACCGGCCATGTCCCAGTCGCAGTTGAGGAGGAAGGTGCCGCCGGGCTTGATCTCCGAGACGATGTCGAAGCTCTTCATGTAGCTCTGCTTGTGGCAGGCCACGAAGTCGGCCATCGTGACGTAGTAGGTCGAACGGATCGGCTCGTGGCCGAAGCGCAGGTGGCTCTTGGTCACGCCGCCGGACTTCTTCGAGTCGTACTCAAAGTAGGCCTGGGCGTACTGGTCGGTGTTGTCGCCGATGATCTTGATCGAGTTCTTGTTCGCGCCGACCGTGCCGTCCGAGCCGAGGCCCCAGAACTTGCAGGAGATGATCGACTTGCCGGAGGTCACGATGTTCTCGCCGACGGGCAGCGAGGTGTGCGTCACGTCGTCGTCGATGCCGACGGTGAAGTGGTTCTTTTTCTCCCCCGCCATGTTGTCGTATACGGCCCGGATCTGCGCGGGGATCGTGTCCTTGGAAGAAAGGCCGTAGCGCCCGCCGAGGATCAGCACGCCGCCGAAATCGCTCTCGCGCAGCGCGGTGCAGACGTCCTCAAACAGGGGCTCGCCTGCGGCGCCCGGCTCCTTCGTGCGGTCGAGCACGGTGACGGCCTTCACGGTCGCCGGCAGGGCGGCGGCGAGGTGCCTGGCCGAGAAGGGGCGGTAGAGGTGCACCTGCACCATGCCGACCTTCTCGCCGCGCGCGTTGAGCCAGTCGACGACCTCCATCATCGTCTCGCAGACGGAGCCCATCGCGATGACGACGCGGTCGGCGTCCGGCGCGCCGTAGTAGTTGAAAAGCCTGTAGTTCCGGCCGGTCAGGGCGTTGATCGCGTCCATCTTCTCCTGCACGATCTTCGGCAGGGCCTCGTAGGCCGTGTTGCAGGCCTCGCGGGACTGGAAGAAGGTGTCGGGGTTCTGCAGCGTCGAGCGGATGGTCGGATGCTCGGAGTTCAGCGCGTGGTCCTTGTGGTATTTCACCATGTCCCAGTCGACGAGCTTTGCCAGGTCGCTGTAGTCCAGCACGTCGATCTTCTGCAGCTCGTGGCTGGTGCGGAAGCCGTCGAAGAAGTGCATGAAGGGGATCGAGCCCTTGATCGCGCTTAGGTGCGCGACGGCGCCGAGATCCATGCACTCCTGCACGCTCGCGCTGGCCAGCTGCGCAAAGCCGGTCTGGCGGCAGGCCATCGCGTCGGAGTGGTCGCCGAAGATCGAGATCGAGTGCGTGCCGACCGTGCGCGCGGCGACGTGCATCACGCCGGGCAGCATCGAGCCCGCGATGCGGTACATCGGCGGGATCATCAGCATCAGGCCCTGGGAAGCGGTGTAGGTCGTGGCGAGGGAGCCGGTCTCGAGCGCGCCGTGCATTGCGCCGCAGGCGCCGGCCTCGCTCTCCATCTCCACCAGCTGCACCGGCTGGCCGAAGAGATTCTTTTTGCCGTGCGCGGACCAGTTGTCCACGTGGTCCGCCATCGGGCTGGAGGGCGTGATCGGGTAGATCGACGCGACCTCGGTAAAGGCATAGCTTGCGTATGCGGCGGCCTCATTGCCGTCCATGGTCTTTTTGGTAAGCATCGGGCACCTCCATGATCGTTATGTGATGTTCCGGGGTTTCGCCCTTCCATTATACCCTCCCCGCGCCGCGTTTTCAACAGCAATCGTGAATCCGTCGCCGGCAGGAGAAGCAGACGCTCATGAACGGTCCGTCCGCAAGTTTTCCACAATCGCTGACACTTTCCACAGAAAATCCTCGCCGGCCGGACGCCTTATGTTATGTTTTGATTTCGGTTTTATTTTTTCTTTTATTTTAGGATTACGTTTATATATAGTTGACGAGCGTTGACGACCGTTGCGTCAGGTCGAGCTGCCGCATCGTCTGCGCCGCGCTCAGGTTCCCTTTTTGGCTCAGCTCGAACCAGGTCTCGAAGTCGGGGCACTTCTCCGCGGGCAGCTGCCGCTTTGCCTCGCGCAGGAATCGGTTGTAGCGGTTGGTCATGCAGGACTGCTCGTAGCTTTGGCGGTTGGATTCCAGCGCGTCGCGCAGCGCCGCCCAGGCCAGGCTGAGCTTTTTGTCGCTAAAGTCCGGTTCGGTCCCCGGGCCCTCGTAGTCGAGGATGGCAAGCAGCAGCCGCTTGACGGAGACCGCGGGCAGCAGGCTGAAGAGCTCGCGGCTGCTTCGGTAGATCATCACGCCCGGAGGCGCGCTTTTGACGGTATTGTCTTTTTTCAAGGATATCCCTCCCTTTCTGCCCTGATCTTAGCGACGTTTTTGAGGGAATTCCATGACATCTTTTCAGAAGCGGCGACATATCCGGAACGCGGCTGAATTCAAGAACCCCCGACAATAGGACGCGGCAATAAAATCCCGCCCGGGAAAAATCCCGGGCGGGTGGTTTTTTTATTCCGCATTTATTTGAACAGCGCTTCGAAGAGCTTCCAGCCCTCGATCGGCTCATGGTGCCGCTCGGGGTGCCACTGGACGGCGAAGATCGGCAGCGTGTCGTGCCGGATCGCCTCGATCGTGCCGTCCTCGGCCCACTGGACGGCCCGCAGGCCCTCGCCGAGGCGGTCGATGGACTGGTGGTGCGTGCTGTTGACGATGAAGCGCTCGCCGTAGAGCGAGATCAGCAGCGGATCGACCGTGCGCGAGCCGTGCCGCAGCTCGTCGTTACCCTCCTGCCGGTGGCCGGGGATGTCCTGGTGCAGCGTGCCGCCGAGCATGACGTTGACCATCTGCGCGCCGCGGCAGACGCCGAAAATCGGCCGTCCGCGCTCGGCGAAGATCCGGAAGGCCTCCGCCTCCAGCCGGTCGCGCTCCTCTTTGATGCCCTCGGAGCCGCGGTTTTCCTGCCCGTAGAGCTTCGGGTCGATATCGCCGCCGCCGGGCAGCAGCAGCGCGTCGCAGTCCTCCGGATGCTCGCGGCAGATCTCCGCGCCGCAGAAGTTCAGCGCGTTCACATAGTTGGGAAAGTCTCCGAGCGGCAGATAAACCTTCATCGTCACAGCCTCCAAGTATGAAATCGCAGGTTGGATTTCATTCCGAATTATCTAAGCACTAAGCACTAAGCACTGTAAACCCGCGGGACGCGCTTGTACACCGAGCAGAGCAGCTCGTAGGGGATCGTCCCGGCGATCTCGGCCAATACGTTGAGGTCGCTGCGCTCGCCGAAGATCTCGACCTCGTCGCCGACGTGCACCTCCGGCCGGTCGGTCAGGTCGACCATGCACATGTCCATGCAGATGCTGCCGCACTGGGGCGCGAAGCCCTCGCCCGCGGCAAAGGAACAGCGGTTGGAGAGAATGCGGGGCAGGCCGTCCGCGTAGCCGATCGCGAGCACGCCCATGCGGGTGCGGCGCTGACAGACGAAGCGGCGACCGTAGCTGACCGAGGTGCCCGGCTCGTAGTGCTTGATCGTGCTGACCGTCGTCACCAGGCGCATGCAGGGCCGCAGGCCCAGTTTGTTTTCGTCGTCGCCGTAGCCGTAGAGCAGCAGACCGGGCCGCGCCATGTCCAGCGCCATCTCCGGGTAGTGCAGCACCGCGCCGGAGTTGGCGCAGTGGCGGATCGGGAAGCGGAAAGCGGCGCGGCGCTCGACCTCGGCGATCAGGTCGGTGAAGAGCCTGAACTGCGCGCGGGTGTAGGCCTCGTTCTCCTCCCCCGGCGCGTCCGAGACCGCGAAATGCGTGTACACGCCCTCGGTCTCCAGCCCCGGCAGGCTGATCGAGCGCGCGACGTTCTCGACGCCGCCCTCGAAATAATCGCCCGCGCAGAGGAAGCCGAGCCGGGACATGCCGGTGTCGAGCTTGATGTGGATGCGCAGCGTCTTCCCCAGCGCGGTCGCGGCGGCGGAATACTCCTCCGCCTTCGCCAGGGCGCTGACGGTCTGCATGATGTCGTTGTCGATCAGGGTCTCGGTGTATTCGTGCGGCGTGTGGCCGAGGATCAGGATCGGCATCGTGATGCCGCCCCCGCGCAGCTCCAGCGCCTCGTCCAGGCAGGACACGGCCAGATACTCCGCGCCCTCGTCCTGCAGGAGCTTCGACACGGCCAGCGCGCCGTGCCCGTAGGCGTCAGCCTTCACGACGCCGAGGAAGCGGCAGCCCTTCGGCAGCGCGGCGCGGATCGCGCGATAGTTGTGCCGGATGTTCGGCAGGCTGATCTCGGCCCAGGTCCTTTTTTGCATATCGTTCATGGGATCATCTCCGGAATCGGATTTTCTCTATTGTATCACGGTGACGCCGGGATTACAAGAAGCGGCGGAAGAAGGCGCATTCGTCGTCGTTGCACCGCGTCGCCTCCGGCATGCTCTGGTTGCAGTGGAACACGTGCCCGAGGACTTTCTGCTCGTCGCCGTAGTAGCGATACTCGGTCTCGACGCTGAGCTCCTTCAGGCGTTCGACGAGCGGCGGGGCCTGCTCGGCCAGGAAGTCGCCGGAGCCGGTCATGACGAAGGCGGGCGGGAAGCCGGGTGTCACATGCCGCAGCACGCTGACCGTGTCGAGCTCCTCGGGCGTGCCGCCGCCGGGCAGCACGTCGCGCATCAGCGCCGCCGTCGCGTCGCGCTTCCCGCTGAGGCTGACCTGATAGACGCCGCAGTTGAGCGCGACGGCCCGCAGCTTCAGTCCCTCCGGCGCGCGGAAGGGATAGCGCGCGGCGTAGTCCGGGTCGGTGAGGATGCAGGCGTAGGCCCCAAGCATCTGCGCGCCCGCGCTGTCGCCTACGGCAAAGACGCGCGAGGCGTCCAGCCCGTATTGCCCGGCGTTCTCCGTCAGCCAGCGGAAGGCCTCGTTCGTGTCCTCCATCGCGGCCGGGAACTTGTTCTTCGGCGCGAGGCGATAGCTGAAATTGACGACCGCGAAGCCGCGCCGCGCCAGATCCGAGCAGTAATAGCGGTAGGTTTCCTTCGTGCCGTAGACCCAGCCGCCGCCGTGCACGCTGACGATCACCGGCAGCGGCCGCTCCGCCTCGCGCGGCAGATAGAGGTCGAGCAGGTTCCACCTCCCGTGCGGGCCGTAGGACAGATCGCGAAGCGCCTCGACCGAGGGCGGGATCTTCAGCTGCGCGTCGCGCTTCCGGTCGCTTTTCAGCGCCATCAGATTGAATAAAACTGCCGTCAGGGACATGCTTTTTCTCTCCCTTCGATCGCCGACATCAGCGCCGGCAGCTCTTCGATGCGCCCGATCCGCAGCGCGGCCTCCGGTACCTCGCCGAAGCCGTAGGCTGCATGGATAAAGGGCAGGCCCGCCTCGGCGGCGGCCTCGGCGTCCGAACGGGTGTCGCCGATATACCAGGCGCGGACTAAGTTGTTTCGATTAACGATCAGGCGGATGTTCCCGCCCTTGGAGAGCCCGGTGCCGCCGTGCGTCTCGAAGTCGTCGAAGCAGAAGCGCAGGCCGTGCGCCTCGAAAAAGGCGTCCAGATAGCCCGGCGCGCAGTTGGAGACGATATAAAGGCCGTAGCGCGCGTGCAGCTTCTCCAGCGTTTCGCGCAGCCCGGGATAAAGCCGCCCGCCGACAAGGCGCAGCACGCGCTGCTCGGCTTCGAAGCACTCGTCGATCACGGCGATCCGATCGGTCTCCTGGAACTCCGGAAACAGCCTCGCCGCGATGCCCGCCTTAGTCATGCCCATCAGCGCGCCGAAGGCGGCCTCGTCCAAAGCCCGCCGTCCGTGCGCCGTCAGGATCCCGTTCCATACGGGCCGGATCACCTCCGTGCTGTCCCAGAGCGTCCCGTCCAGATCAAAAATCAGTCCCTGCCGCATCCTGTTCGCCTCGCTTTCCTCTCCTGCACAGCGTAGCATATTTCCGCCGTTTTTGCCACTTTTTTCTTCGCGATCAGCGCGGCCGCTTTTTTTCGTTAACGTACTGATGCGCTAATTTGCTGATAAAAATACAGCTTTTCGCTGATATTTGCGATTCTGAGTTGAAAAGTATGCAAAATTGTGCTATACTGTCCAGGATGAACCGAGAGGAGGCTTTTGCCTTGGAGCATGCGAAAAGCATACGGACCGTCCGGCTGGACGGACACAGTCTGACGCTCGACGAGCTGGTCGCCGTCGCCCGATACGACGCCTGCGCGGAGCTGACCGAAGAAGCGCTGGAGGCGCTGCGGCGTTCCCGCGCGCTGGCGGACAAGATCGCAAACGAAAAGCGCGTCGCCTACGGCATCACGACCGGCTTCGGCGATTTCGCCACGGTGGCCGTGCCGGAGGAGATGAGCGCGAAGCTCTCGAACAACCTGATCTACAGTCACTGCACTTCGACCGGCGAGCCCTACGCCCGCGAGGCCGTGCGCGGCATGATGCTGCTGCGCGCCAACGCCCTCTGCGTCGGGGTCAGCGGCGTGCGTCCCGTTCTGGTGGAAAAACTGGTCGAAATGCTTAACCGCGGCGTCACGCCCGTCGTTCCGCAGAAGGGCTCCCTCGGCGCCTCCGGCGACCTGGCCCCGCTCAGCCACATGGGCCTGGTGCTGCTAGGCTGCGGCGAGGCCGAATTTGAGGGCCGCGTCCTGCCCGGGGCGGAGGCCATGAGGGCCACCGGGATCGAGCCGCTGCACAGCCTCGCCTGCAAGGAGGGCCTCGGCATCACCAACGGCACCTGCGCGATGACCGCTGTCGGGGCGCTCGCGCTCTACGACGCGATCCGCGCCGCCCGGCTCGCCGACCTGATCTCCTCCCTGTCGCTCACCGCGCTCGCCGGACAGCTCAACGCCTTCCAGGAGCGCCTGCATGTGCTGCGCGGCCAGCCGGGGCAGATCCTCGTCGCGCGCAACCTCCGCCTTCTGACCGAGGGCTGCGAGATCCTGCGAAACAGCCAGGGCGACCGCGTGCAGGACGCCTACGCGCTGCGCTGCATCCCCCAGGTGCATGGCGCCATCCGCGACGCGCTGGCCTTCATCAGGTCCCGCGTCGACATCGAGCTCAACGCCGTTACCGACAATCCCCTGCTCTTTCTCGAGGACGAGGCTGTGCTCTCCGGCGGCAACTTCCACGGCGAGCCGATGGCGCTGCCCTTCGACTACCTCGGCATCGCCGAGGCGGAGCTGGCGAGCATCTCCGAGCGCCGCACCGAGCGCATGGTCAACGCCGCGCTCTCCAACGGGCTGACGCCCTTCCTCACCACCGAGGGCGGGCTGAACAGCGGCTTCATGATCGTTCAGTACTCCGCGGCCTCGATGGTCAGCGAGAACAAGGTTCTCGCGCACCCGGCCTCGGTCGACTCGATCCCCTCCTCGGCCAACCAGGAGGACTTCGTCTCGATGGGCACGACCGCGGCGCGCAAGGCCGGGACGATCCTCGAAAACACGCTGAGCGTGCTGGCCTTCGAGCTGCTGACCGCCTGCCAGGCCGTCGATATCCGCCGCCGCGTCGGCACGCACGGCGAGGGGCTCTCCCCGGTGCATGAGGCGATCCACCGCCATGTGCGCGAGAAGGTCGCTTTCTACGAGACCGACCGCGAGATCTGGCCGGACATCCGCGCCGTCGAGGCCATGGTCCGCAGCGGCGAGCTGCTCGACATCGCCGACGAGCTCGTACCCGATTTCGAATAAACTTGTTATTGTGAGAGGCCGGTGAATCACGCGGAATGGAGATCCTGTCATCGGACCGCGGCGTTACAATCAGAAATGATTTTTCAAAAAAATATACGATGTCATGTGACACTTTTTTTGAGAAATATAGAGATACTCCTTTTATAACAGAATACTTAAAATCCCCGGAGAACTATCATCTTACTCATCTGATAGACAGAATTGACCTGGACGATATGCTGTTTCATAGAGTATCTTTTTCTGACGCGCTGAAAACGCTTAGGAATATGAAGAACCAGGTGCTTTTTATGTCTGAGAGTGAAGATCATTCCGACAGCTGTAGGCTTAGGGTTAATGGAAGAACTGAGAAGGGCTTTGTTGCGAAGGCGGGCGCAAATGAACTCGCTGATCTGGTCGAATATGAGTGGTATGAATCTTGGCGTCTATCTGCCATGGACATGTATCTAAAAGATGCCGTTCTCCCCGAAGACTTATATGTTTTTGATGAATCAATGGAGCACGTCATCGTCTTTACCCACGAAAATGATTTTTGGGAGCTTGAATTAACGGAACCGATGAAGTGCGCGGAAAGTCGTTATTGTTTTGTGCATGGTTTTTCTTGAGACGGAATAATTGAAAAAAGAGGCAGATTCGCTAAATGTCAGCGAATCTGCCTCTTTTTTCATTGGAAAGGACTCGGCGGTCTCTTTTCTTTTCCCGATCAGCCGGCGGCGACGTTCAGCCCGAGCTCAACGCATTTCTGCGTATTCCAGACGAGCCATTTCTGATAGGCCTCGGGAAACGGCAGGCTCCAGACGGATTCAAAGTCGTCCGGAGAAGTGCTCAGGTTCTGCATGACCGTGTCCCGGCCGCAGCTTTCGATCAGCCAGGCCATGATACAGGCCGCCTCGGGATGGGAGACGTGCCAGATCTCCGGGCTCGGCAGCTCTTCGTACCGCGGCTCCCAGATATCGGACACGCTGAAATACTCCATCCCGACCATGCCGCCCAACGCGAAAAACTGCGCGGTGCCGTAGTAAAACTTCATCGGATCGAGGCAGTCTTCGCTCTCGTCCCAGGCGCCTCTGGCCTTGTAAAAGGCGAGCTGCTCCTCCGACATGCCGCTGTTGACGCTTCTGGCCATGCGGTTTTTGCAGGCGATCATCGAAATGTAATTGGCGACGCCCTCCGAATAAAAGCCGAAGCTCGCCGGCTGCGGCGCGCAGTGCAGGGTCAGATAGTGCACGTATTCGTGGAGAAGCGTGCTGCATGCGTCGTCCCAGCCGCCGAAGAGCTTGATGTAATTCATCTCCCCGTTGTAGTACGCGCCGGCGGTCTCTGACATGCCGGCCTTGCCGCAGAAATCCGTACGGATCTCGATCGGGGGGATATCGTCATCGATATAGCCCTTCAGCGCCTCCCGGGCGTCGGCGAAGTCCTGCTCCTGGTTTTCCAGGATCGCATTCAGGCCCTCGAAAAAGGCCTCCTCGCCCAGCAGGGCGATATCGTCCGCCGCCAAATACCAGGTGGCGGACTTCATATGCACGACGTAGGGATAGGTCTCGGCGATCCAGCCCGTGTTCTCCTCGATCTTCGGCTTCGACGGCGAGCCGCAGGCGGCGAGCATGCCGCTCAGCATCAGCAGCGCGAGGATAAGGCAGAGCAGACGGACGAAATAACCAAGCTTTTTCATACGACCTGTTTTCCTTTCTTGACGACGCGCCCGGCGAGGTTCGAGCCGAGGCGGTAGCAGACGTAGTCGAGGTCGGGCGCGTCCCAGATCACGAGATCGGCCTGCTTGCCGGGCTCGACGGAGCCGATGCGGTCCGCTCTGTTTATCGCGGCGGCGGCGTTGAGCGTGACGGCAGTCAGCACCTCCTCCGGGGTCATGCGGTATTTGAGGCAGCCGAGGTTCATCACGAACTGCAGGTTCAGGCTCGGGCAGGAGCCGGGGTTGAAGTCCGAGGCCAGGGCCACCGGCACGCCCGCCCGGATCATGTCCCGCACCGGCGCGAAGGTCGAGCCCAGATAAAAGCTCGTCGCGGGCAGGCAGCAGGCCACCGTCCCGGCGCGGGCCATCGCCCCGATCCCCTCCGGCGGGCAGACGATCAGATGCTCGGCAGAGATCGCACCGACAGCCTCGGTCAGCATAGATCCCCCGATCGGGTCGATCTCGTCGGCGTGGATCTTCGGGATCAGGCCATGTTTTTTGCCCGCCTCGAGGATGCGGCGGGATTCCTCTGCGGAGAAAACGCCGGTCTCGCAGAACACGTCGCAGAACTCCGCCAGTTCCTCCCGCACGACGGCGGGGATGACCTCGTCACACAGCAGGCGGATATAGCCCTCGCGGTCATTTTTATACTCCTCGGGCACGGCGTGCGCGCCTAGGAAGGTCGCGGCGAGGTCGATCGGATGCTCGCGGTCGAGCCGCCGGATCGCGCGCAGCTGCCGCAGCTCGGTCTCGAGGTCGAGGCCGTAGCCGCTCTTGGCCTCCACGGTCGTCACGCCGAGGCGCAGCATCTCGTCGAGCGCGGCGCGGGCCTTGTTGGCGAGCTCCTCCTCCGTCGCGGCGCGGGTCGCGCGCACGGTGGAGAGGATGCCGCCGCCCGCTGCCAGGATCTCAAGATAGCTCACGCCGTGCAGCTTGAGCCCCAGCTCGTTCTGCCGCCAGCCGCCGAAAATGAGGTGCGTGTGCGCGTCGACGAGGCCGGGCGTGACGAGCTTTTGATGCGCGTCGAGAACGCGCTCGGCCTCGGGCGCTTTGCCCGTGCCGACAGCCGTGATCATGCCGTCCTCGCAGAGCACCCAGGCGTCGCGGAGAAAGCGGACGCTCCCCTGCTCCCCGCCGCATAGAGCAGAATTCCCTTCCGGCGTCGCCAGTAGGCCGATGTTGTTGATCAAAAGGCGTTCCATAAGCGATCCTTTCTGAAATGAATCCAATATGATAAGCCTCCCTTCCGAAGAAGGGAGGTGGCATCCGGCTTCTCACGCAAGCCGGATGACGGAGGGTTTCCATTAAATTGATCTCAGTGAATCATGGATTGGGAAACCCTCAGTCTCGCTGCGCTCGACAGCGTCCGCCCCCCTTTTGTCCGCTTCGCGGACATTTCCCCCGCTGGGGGAATCTTCCCTTTTGCAAAAGGGAGCCTGTGCTCTTATTTTCTGATTTCCTTCAGCGCTTCCTCGATCACTTCGTCCTCCGCCAGATACGGCATCGTGATGTGATCCCTGCCCTCGGCCAGCTTGTTGTACTCGGCTGCGGTGGTCATCGCGTGCTCGTTGCGCGCCCAGCTGCGCCGCGCGACGCCCACCATCGTATCCCAGGGCATCGCCATCTTCAGGATGTTGTCGACGCGCTCGGAGCCGTCGAGCACCATGCCGAAGCCGCCGTTGATCGCGCGGCCGATGCCGGTGCCGCCGCCGTTGTGCAGGGCGATGTAGCTCATGCCGCGCGCGGCGTTGCCGGCGTAGCACTGGGTGGCCATGTCGGCCATGATGTTGGAGCCGTCCTTGATGTTCGAGGTCTCGCGGAAGGGCGCGTCGGTGCCGCCGGTGTCGTGGTGGTCGCGGCCGAGAATGACGGGGCCGATCTCGCCGTTGCGGACCATCTCGTTGAACTTGAGCGCGAGGTTCATGCGGCCCATCGCGTCCTGATAGAGGATGCGGCACTGCGTGCCGACGACGAGCTGGTTCTTCATCGCGTCGCGCACCCAGACGTAGTTGTCATAGTCCTGGTAACGGCGGTTGTGCTCGATGATATATTCCGCGGCGGCCTTGTCGGTCTTTTCGAGATCCTTCGGGTCGCGGCTGAGGCAGCACCAGCGGAAGGGGCCGTAGCCGTAGTCGAAGAGGCAGGGGCCGAGGATGTCCTCGACGTAGGACGGGAAAACGAAGCCGTCGAGGTCGTTCTCGCCGTTCTTGCAGATGGACTTGACGCCGGTGTCGTACACGGCCTTCAGGAAGCTGTTGCCGTAGTCGAAGAAGTAGGTGCCGCGCTCGTGGAAGGCCTCGATCAGCTCGATATGGTGCTGCAGGGACTTATCCACCAGCTTGCGGAAGTCCTCGGGATCCTTGTCGAGCATCTCGGTGCGCTGCTCGAAGGTGAGGCCCTGCGGGCAGTAGCCGCCGTCATAGGGCACGTGGCAGGAGGTCTGGTCGCTCATCAGATCGACGTGGATATTCTGCTCCAGCAGGTACTCCAGCAGATCGACGACGTTGCCGTGATAGGCGACGGCGCAGCCCTTCCCCTCTTTCTGATGTTCGAGGGCGATCTTGACCGCCTCGGCCAGGTCCTCGGTCACATGCGTGACCCAACCCTGCTCGAAGCGGGTTTTTATTCTGCTCTCATCCACTTCGGCGATGATCGAAGCAACGCCGACGATGACCGCGGCCTTGCCCTGCGCGCCGCTCATGCCGCCGAGGCCGGAGGACACGAAGAGCTTGCCGGCGAGGTTGCCGTCCTGCGGGATGCCGAGCTTGAGGCGGCCGGCGTTGAGGAGCGTGTTGAAGGTGCCGTGGACGATGCCCTGCGGGCCGATGTACATCCAGCCGCCGGCGGTCATCTGGCCGTAGTTGGCGACGCCGAGCGCGGCGGCGCGGTTGAAGTTGGCCTGGCTGTCGAAGGTGCCGACCATGAGGCCGTTGGTGATGATGACGCGCGGGGCCAGCTTGTGCGAGTGGAAGAGGCCCAGCGGGTGGCCGGACATGACGACGAGGGTCTGTTCGTCGGTCAGGTTCTCGAGGTATTTCTTGATGAGCCGGTACTGCATCCAGTTCTGGCAGACCTGGCCGGTCTCGCCGTAGGTCACCAGCTCGTAGGGATAGAGCGCGACGTCGAAGTCGAGGTTGTTGTCGATCATGACCTGGATCGCGCGTCCCTCGACGCACTTGCCCTTGTAGGAGTCGATCGGCTTGCCGGTCAGCTTGCCCTCGGGGCGGAAGCGGTAGCCGTAGATACGGCCGCGCTCCTCGAGCTCCTGCGCGAATTCCTTCGCCATCTGCGCGTGATGGTCGGGGTGGACGTAGCGCAGGGCGTTTTTGATCGCGAGCGCCTTGTCGGCCTCGGACAGATGAGCCTCGCGGCGCGGCGCGCGGCGATAGCTGGGATCCATTTTGGGATAGGGCGGCAGCTCGTAGTCGAGCTTGATGGTCATGGCTTCTTCGGCCAGAATGCTCATGGCGGGTTCCTCACTTTCCAAATATTCCGATCCCTTTTCGGGATTGCTTTCCAAATATTCAGTATATCACATTTTTCGGAATTGTACAGTATCGCTTTGCTTTTCTTTGCCCGCTTTGAGGGACAATTCGCGATTGAATTCCTGGCGCGCGGGTTGTATAATGAAGCCGGTCAAACAAATACACAGGAGGATCTTTTTTATGGCAAAGCTCGTAGAATGCATCCCCAACTTCAGCGTCAGCAGAGAGCGCGACGAGGCCGTGTTTCAGGGTCTCGTGGACGTGGCCAATTCCGTGCCCGGCTGCACGCTCTTCGACGTTCAGACCGACGGCAGCCACAACCGCTGCGTCTTCACGATGATCGGCTCGCCCGAGGCGATCGAGGAGGTCGCCTTCCGTCTGACGAAGCAGGCCGCCGAGACCATCGACATGACGAAGCACGAGGGGCAGCACCCCCGCATGGGCGCGACCGACGTCATCCCCTTCGTCCCCCAGAAGGACGTGACGCTGGAGGAATGCGTCGAACTCTCCCGCCGCGTGGCGAAACGCATCTGGGAGGAGCTTCAGATCCCCTCTTTCCTGTACGAGGACTCCGCGACGCGCCCGGAACGGCGCAATCTCGCCGCCTGCCGCAAGGGGCAGTTCGAGGGCATGCCCGAAAAGCTGCTCGAGCCGGACTGGGCGCCCGATTTCGGCGAGCGCAGGATCCACCCGACCGCGGGCGTCACCGCCATCGGCGCGCGCATGCCGCTGATCGCCTACAACATCAACCTCGGCACCTCCGACCTCAACATCGCCAAGGCCATCGCCAAGGCCGTCCGCGGCTCCTCCGGCGGCTTCAAATACTGCAAGGCCATCGGCATCATGCTCGAGGACCGGAACATCGCGCAGGTCTCGATGAACATGGTCAACTACGAGGGCACGCCGCTCTACTACGCCTACGAGATGGTGCGCGCGCTGGCCGAGCGTTACGGCGTGCAGATCGTCGGCTCGGAGCTCGTCGGCCTCACGCCCGCCAAGGCGCTCGTCGACTGCGCCGAGTATTATCTGAAGCTTGAGAACTTCGACTGCCACAAGCAGGTGATGGAATATCATCTGATCGACATGATAAGCGGAGAGGAGGAAAGGCCGTGAAGCTCTCTGAAATGACCGTCAGCGACTTTTCCGGGCTGCTGGCCTCAGACGCCCCCGCCCCCGGCGGCGGCTCTGCAGCGGCGCTCTCCGGCGCTCTGGGCGCGGCGCTGACCGCGATGGTCGCCTGCCTGACCCGCTCAAAGAAGAAATATGCCGAGTTCGCGCCCTTCGCCGCGGAGGTCGAGGAAAAAGAGCAGGCGCTGCGCGCAAAGCTCCTGGACGTGATGGACCGCGACACCGAGGCCTTTCTTCGCGTCAGCGCCGCCTTCGCGCTGCCGAAGGAGACGCCTGAGGACAAGGCCGCCCGCTCCGCCGCGATCCAGCTGGCTCTCAAGGGCTGCACCGAGACGCCGATGGAGATGATGCAGCTCTGCAGTGAGGCGCTTCAGCTGACCGAGGATCTGCTCGAGCGCGGCTTCAACGACAGCGCTTCCAGCGACCTCGGCGCCGCCGCGCTGAGCCTCAAGGCCGGCATCCAGGGCGCCTGGCTGAACGTGCTGATCAACATCGGCTCGATCCGGGACGAGGCCTTCGTCAGCGCCTGCCGCGCCGAGGGCGAGGCCCTGCTTGCCCGCGCCCTGCCGCTTGCCGACCGGATCTATTCCAAAGTACTGACCCTGATCGAGGGATAAAAATCGCGCCAAAAAAGCACCCCCCGTCGGGGGTGCTTTTTTGTGTAAGACCGCCCAAAAGGACGCCAAAGCATAGAAAGTACGCCGAAAAGTACACCATGCTGATTAACAAGCATGCAATCAGAAGTGCAAATAGTAGTAGTAATAACAAGGGGCAAGTTTCCTGACGATAAACACATTATCCCCTCCTGCGTTGTGATCACGTTCTCGATACTCCCACCCATCCACGGTTTCAATAAAATCTGCGGCAGTCATAACATGATGAACAGGGTCGTTTTTACTCCACATTGCAAGTGGGTCGTCATCAGGTGTAAAGAAAAAACCTGTATAATTAGTCTGACTTCCCATTCCGCTGCCACCGCAGTAAAAATCTACATAGCCATCACTTACATCTACGCTCTTGATCCATCCTAAAGATGTTGCATCATCATACTGTTCATTCACTACCGCTGCTTCAATTACGCTAAAATCGCGAAGAAAGCTTTTATTTAAAGAATCAAAGGATTTCTCGTCGTTGCCCATGCAGGCAGATAACATCGCCATACAACAAATCATTAGAGCAATTGTGAGAAATCGCTTTGCAGATAAGAGTTTTGCTCCCATGATAAGCCTCCATAATTTCGTTTAGATTAATAATGATAGCATAACTTGAAATGAAACACAAGAGACATGAAGCCTTTCAGGTTCAAGTCCTGCCTCCTACATCTTTTTGTTCTTTCTTTGCAGAGCAAAGAAACGCAAATAGTACACCAGCATTTTTTGCCGTTTTCGGGGCATAAACGCAAGAAACGGGCACCGCAGCAGCAGATCGACCGCTCCCGAAGCCCGATTTCACTGTATTTTGCCCGTTAATCGCCCAAAACGCAAGAAGGAACCTCTTTTGCCTTGGTAGACAAAAGAGGTTTCTTTGATGGTGCGCCTGACAGGACTTGAACCTGCACTTCTCACGAAACTGGAACCTAAATCCAGCGTGTCTGCCAATTTCACCACAGGCGCATTTTATTTGTCATAGTATTCTAAATATTTATCGGCCGGTATCATGCCGATTTCGTCGATCACGATTTCCTCCCAACGATCATGAATGGATCGTCCGTCATAGATTTTCGCCTCAAACAGTTCCTCCGCGGAGTTGAACTCACAGCTGTCGGGAACATCACAGTAGCCAGCCCAATATGGCTTTTCAAACTCAGGCAGATAGCCGATCCAGTGCGATCCCATCGACTCTGTCGACCGAAAATGAAAGACAGTCTCATCAATCGGAAGTTCATGCTTCTCAAATAGTTCAAGAAAGGCATCGTAGTTTTCAAACCATTTCATCCTCATAAGCTCCTCTGCCAGAGATATGCCCAGATCGGCATCGTCTGCAAAACGGACGGACGATATAAAGAAAAAGTCTGTTGCTAATTCGCAACAGACTTTTCTGGAGCGGGCAACGAGGCTCGAACTCGCTACCTCCACCTTGGCAAGGTGGCGCTCTACCGGATGAGCTATGCCCGCATCAGCAACGGTGATAGTTTACCACAGTTTGCTGATTTGTCAAGCATTATTTTCCCTCCTCCGGACCGTCCGGAAGGGCCGCTCAGGGCTCCGGCTTCTCCTCCGTCGGCGCGGGTGTTTCCTCCGGCGCTTCCGTTTCTTCGGGGGGCTCGGTCGGCTCCTCCGTCGGCTCTTCGGTCGGCTCCCCGCTCGGCTCGGGAGACTCCTCCGGCGCCTCGGTCTCGGCGGGCTCCTCCGTTTCGGCCGGGATGAGCATGACCGGCTCGCGCTCCTCCCCCGTCAGCACCCAGTAATCGAGGGGGCCTGCGCAGATGTCGTAGGACGAGGTGTCCCAGCGGTATTCCGCCCACATGCTCTCGTCGTTGAGCAGGAAGCCCTTCCCGATGCCGTCCCGGATGCAGGCGGCCAGATCCACATGATAGTGCTGCCCGTCGATCGAGATGATGTTCCAGCAGTGCTCGCGCCACTGATACTGCCCGTAGACGATCTGACAGGAGATGTTCTGCTGGCGGCAGAGCTGGACGTAGGCCAGGGCCAGGCCCTCGCTGTTGGCCTTGCCGCCGATCAGCGCGTCCCAGGCCGTGCTGCGGCTGCTCAGGCCGGACAGCACGCAGTTGTCGACGAAGTACCGGGCCAGATCCAGCGCGCGCATGCCGTCGCTGCGGTCCTCGCCCAGCAGCGAATTGCTGTCAAAAACGCTCAGCTCCGCGCGGCGGCGCTGCAGCTCCTCGGCGTCCAGGCCGTAGTTGAGCTCGATGTCGTAGAGACGCTGGCGGCCGCTGCCGCTGTACATGTAAACGTCCGCCGAGGGCTCGGTCACCGAACAGGAGGGGTCGCTGCGGTAGACGCGGCTCACCAGGGCGACCATGGAGTCCGCGCTGTAGCTGCTGTTGCCGATCAGGATGACTAGGCGGCGGCTGTCGTCTTCCATCGCGGTGCGCAGGATCCTGTCCAGACCGACGGCGTAGTTGAGCTTCATGACCTCGTCGACCGGGAGCGCCGAGGGGGCGTATTCGATGTGGATGTCCGCCTCGTCGTGCGTCACGATGTGGGAGATCTCATAGCGCGCGTTCTGCACGCAGTAGGCCCAGAGCGCGTCGTCCCGGTGCATCGTGCCGCAGAAGGCGTCCAGGTCGCCGCGGCTGTCGCCCTCGTAGGCGGGGTCAAAGGCGATGCTGCTCTCTTCGACGCCGGCATAGACCAGGGCGAGAAGCTCCGATTTGAGCTCGGCCGCGTTTTTGACGGTGACCATCTCGCCCTTCTCCTGCGTGTCCTGCTGCGGTGCGGGCTGGGAATAGTCCGTTTCGTGATAATAGCTTGCCACAAAGGGGCTGCCGCAGCCCGCGAGCAGCGAAAGAAGCAGGCAGAGCAGCAGCGCAAGCGCCGTTTTCTTCATCAGCGCACCTCCGCGATATTGCCGAAGCCGTTGCCGAACACGTTTTTCGCGTCAGTCATGATGACGAAGGCCTGATCGTCGATGCTGCGCACCAGGCGGCGGATCTCCGGGATCTGGTTGCGCTTGACGACGCACATGATGACCTGCTTTTTGGCGTGGGAGTAAGCGCCCTCCCCTTCCAGCACCGTCACGCCGCGGTGCATGTGGCCGGAGGTGATCTCGGCGATCAGCGCCTCGCTTTTCGCGCTGATGATATAGCAGATGCTGGAGTTGTCGAGGCCGTAGAGCAGCAGGTCGATCACCTTGGTCGAAACGAACATCGCGATCAGCGAGTACATGGCGGCCTCGTAGTTGTGCTCGGGGAGGATCAGCGCGTAAAGGGTGATTACGCTCACGTCGATGACGAGCATCAGCGTGCCGAAATTGATGTGGTTATAGCGGCGGCGAAGAAACTTGACGACGATATCCATGCCGCCGGTGGTCGCGCCGGTACAGAACACGAGCCCCATGCCCGCGCCCTTGAGCACGCCGCCGATCACCGCGCCGAGCATCGGGTCCTGCGTGGCCGCATAACCCGAGATGGCGAGCAGGTCGACGAACACGCTCATCAGCAGCATGCCGACCAGCGAGCCAATCAGGAAATCGAGGCCGAAGTGCTTCCAGGCCACGAGGAACAGCGGCACGTTCATCAGGATCGTCAGCACGCCGACGGGCAGCCCGCTCACGGCGTTGACGATCATCGCGATGCCCATCACGCCGCCGCTGATGATCTGGTTCGGAAAGCAGAAGAACTGGAAACCGAAGCCGTATATCGCACAGCCGAGCACGATCAACACGTACTTTTTGATCTGGCGCAGGGCAGGACTCTTCTGCCATGATTTGAGTTTGCCCATCACTTATTCCTCCATCAGGCTCATCTGCTCCTCGCCGCGGTCTTCCGGGCGAAGGAGCGCGCCCGCCGCGGGCAGCGTACGCACCCGGTAGCGGGAGACGTTTTTGATCGGGTCGTCGGAGAGATACGCGGCGTCCTCGAGCTTCCGGCCCTTTTTGAGCGCCATCACGCCGACGCCCTGGGTCGTGCGGCTGGTCTTCGGCTGCAGCAGCGAGCTGTGGAAAATCAGCGCGCGCCCGTCGCTCGAGCGGCAGAGGACGTCCTGCTCCTCGCGCAGCAGCAACAGCGCCGCGACCGGGCTCTTGTCCGAGCAGGCGCCGATCAGCTTTTTGCGCCGGGTCTTGGTCTCGTAGGCCGAGAGCGGCACGCGCGCAGCCTTGCCGTTTTCAAAGAAGAACAGCAGCTCGCCGCGGTAGTCGCCGGGATCGAGCACGGTGAAAACGCTCTCGCCCTCGTCCATCTCCAGCCGCGTCGGCAGATAGAGGCCGAGCGCGGAGGCCTTCGTCTCCTCCAGCTCCGCGATGCGCACCTTGTACATCTGCTGCCGGTCGGTGAGGATCAGCAGCTCGCCGCGGTTGGAGGCCTCGAAGCTGAGCCGCAGCCCGTCGCCGTCCTTGAATTTCTGCTCGCCGCTCATGCGCAGGCTCTGCGCGGTGATCTTTTTCAGATAGCCTCCGTGCGACAGAAACAGCGACACCGGGTAGTCCGGCACGGCCTGCTCCTCGTCGAATTCCTCGATCTCGTCGGCATAGACGATCTGCGAACGGCGCGGGCTGGGGTACTTCCTGATGATCTGCCGCAGCTCGTCGGTGATGATGCCCTTGATGCGGCGGCGGCTCTGGAGCGTGGCCTCCAGGTCCTCGATCGCGGCCTCCAGCTCCTCGGTCTCGGCCGTGCGCTTGAGGATGTATTCGCGGTTGATGTTGCGCAGCTTGATCTCCGCGACAAATTCCGCCTGCTCCTGATCGATGCCGAAGCCCATCATCAGGTTGGGCACGACCTCGCTCTCGAGCTCGGTCCCGCGGATGATCGCGATGGCCTTGTCGATGTCGAGCAGGATCCTTCCGAGGCCCTGCAGCAGATGGAGCTTCTCCTTCTTCTTCTGCAGCTCGTGGTAGACACGGCGGCGGATCGACTCCATGCGCCAGGCCGTCCACTCCTCAAGGATCTCGCGCAGACCCATCACGCGGGGGCTCCCGGCAACGAGAATGTTGAAGTTGCAGGCGAAGGCGTCCTGCAGCGTGGTCAGCTTGAAGAGCTTCTGCATCAGCTTCTCCGGGTCGACGCCGCGCTTGAGGTCGATCGCAAGGCGCAGGCCGCTCAGGTCGGTCTCGTCACGCATGTCGTTGATCTCGCGCACCTTCCCGGCCTTGATGAGCTCGGCCACCTTGTCGATGATCGCCTCGGAGCTGGTGGTGTAAGGGATCTCAAAGATCTCGACGATGTTCTCTTTCGGCAGGAAGCGCCAGCGGGCGCGGATCCTGAAGCTGCCGCGGCCGCTCAGGTAGATATTCTCCATCTCGCGCCGGTCGTAGACGATCTCGCCTCCGGTCGGGAAATCGGGCGCGGGCAGCGTCGTCATCAGGTCGCAGGCGGGATCCTTCAGATACTGGATCGCCGTCTCGCAGACCTCGCCGAGGTTGAAGCCGCAGATGGAGCTGGCCATGCCGGCGGCGATGCCGGTGTTGGCCGAGACCAGGACGTTCGGGAAGGCCGTGGGCAGGAGGCTCGGCTCCTTCATGCTGCCGTCGTAGTTGTCGACAAAGTCCACGGTGTCGCGGTCGATGTCGCGGAAGATCTCCGCGCAGATCGGCGCGAGCCGCGCCTCGGTATAGCGCGAGGCAGCGTAGCTCATGTCGCGCGAATAGACCTTGCCGAAATTGCCCTTCGAATCGACAAAGGGCGTGAGCAGGGCCTCGTAGCCCGCGGACAGGCGCACCATTGTCTCATAGATGGCCGCGTCTCCGTGCGGGTTGAGGCGCATCGTCTGGCCGACGATGTTGGCGCTCTTCGTGCGTGCCCCGCCCAGGAGCCCCATCTTGTACATCGTGTACAGGAGCTTGCGGTGCGAGGGCTTGAAGCCGTCGATCTCCGGGATCGCGCGCGAGACGATGACCGACATGGCGTAGGGCATGAAGTTCGTCTCGAGCGTCTCGGTGATCGGCTGCTCCACGACCGCGGCGCGCAGCCCCACGACCTTGGGGTTGTCGTATTTTTTCTGTTCGGGTTCTTTCTTTTTAGGCATGGTTCCCTCCGGGAGTGCAGTGCTTAGTGCATAGTGCTTAGTGCTTGGAAACGCGTAATCAGGTAAATGACTAAGCACTCAAATTACGAAATGTCCGCCAGGTCGAGGTACCGGCTGCCGAACTCGGCGATGTGGTCCTTGCGGCCGTTCAGATCGTCGCCCAGCAGTAGCTCGAAGACCGCTGCCATGCGCTCGGCGTCCTCCGGCATGACCTTGATCAGCCGCCGGGTGGCCGGGTTCATCGTCGTCATCCACATCATGTCCGGGTCGTTCTCGCCCAGGCCCTTGCTGCGGCTGATCGTCGCCTTCGCGCCGCCGAGCTTGCCGAGGATCTCCGCCTTTTCGCGGTCGGAGTAGGCAAAGTAGGTCTTGCCCTTGCTCTCGATCTCGTAGAGCGGCGACTCCGCGATGTACACAAAGCCCTCGCGGATCAGCGTCGGCACCAGGCGGTAGAGCATCGTCAGGATCAGGGTGCGGATGTGATAGCCGTCAACGTCGGCGTCGGTGCAGATGATGACCTTGCTCCAGCGGAGACTGTCCAGGTCGAAGCTCTGCAGGTCCTTGGTGTGCTTGTCCTTCACCTCGACGCCGCAGCCGAGCACCTTGAGGAGGTCCGTGATGACCTCGCTCTTGAAGATGCGCACGACGTCGGCCTTCAGGCAGTTGAGGATCTTGCCGCGCACCGGCATGATGCCCTGGAACTCCGCGTCGCGCGAGAGCTTGCAGGAGCCGAGCGCCGAGTCGCCCTCGACGATGTAGATCTCGCGCTTCTCCGGGTCGCGGCTGCGGCAGTCGACGAACTTCTGCACGCGGTTGGCGATGTCGATCGAGCCGGAGAGCTTCTTTTTCATGCCCTGGCGGGCGCGCTCGGCCGTCTCGCGGCTGCGCTTGTTGACCAGCACCTGGTCGGCGATGCGGTCGGCCTCGGGCTTGTTTTCGATGAAATAGACCTCGAGCCGCTCCTTGAAGAACTCGGTCATCGCCTGCTGGATGAAGCGGTTGTTGATGGCCTTCTTGGTCTGGTTCTCGTAGGAGGTCTGCGTGGAGAAGCAGTTCGTCACCAGCACGAGGCAGTCCTGCACGTCCTGGAACTTGATGGCCGTCTCGTTCTTCTGATACTTGCCGAGCTTCTTGATATAGGCGTCGATCGCGGAGACGAAGGCGCTTTTGACGGCCTTGTCCGGCGCGCCGCCGTTTTCGAGCCAGGAGGAGTTGTGGTAGTATTCCAGCGCGGTCACGCGGTTGGAGAAGCAGAAGGCGGCCGACAGGCGCACCTTGTACTCGGGCTTGTCCTCGCGGTCGCGGCCGCGGCGCTCGGCCTGGATGAAGACCGGGGCGGTCAGCGCGCATTCTCCGGCGATCTCGGCCACATAGTCTTTGATGCCGTTTTCGTAGCAGAACTCCTCGGTCGTGAAGAGCTTCCCCTTCGGCAGGCGGAGCCGGAAATGCACGCCCGCGTTCACGACCGCCTGCTTGCGCAGCGTGTCGCGGAACCAGTCGGCCGGGATGTCGGTCTCGGTGAAGACCTCGCGGTCGGGCAGCCACCGGATCGTCGTGCCGGTCTTTTTGCGGTCGGCGGGCTGGATCTGCAGCTCCTGGCCCTTCTTGCCGACGACCTTGCCCTTTTTGAAGTGCAGGTCGTAACGGTTCCCGTCGCGCCAGACCGTTACGTCCATGTAGGCGGACGCGTACTGCGTGGCGCAGGAGCCCAGTCCGTTGAGGCCCAGGGAATATTCGTAATCTCCCCCGTCGGCGTTCTGATACTTGCCGCCGGCGTAGAGCTCGCAGAAGACCAGCTCCCAGTTGAAGCGCTTCTCGTTCGGGTTCCAGTCCAGCGGGCAGCCGCGGCCGAAGTCCTCCACCTCGATCGAGCCGTCCTCGTAGGCGGTCAGCGTGATCTGATCGCCGTAGCCCTCGCGGGCCTCGTCGATCGCGTTGGAGAGGATCTCGAACACGGCGTGCTCGCAGCCGTCCAGCCCGTCCGAGCCGAAGATGACGCCCGGGCGCTTGCGGACGCGGTCGGCGCCCTTGAGCTGGGAGATGCTGTCGTTGCCGTAGGATACGCTGCTTTTTGTCATAAATGTTACCCTTTTACCATATCTTGTAGTGATTTCGTGACATAATCCGTCTATTTTAGCCTATATAGTATAACGCATCTTTTTCGATAATGCAAGTCTCCCCTCTTTTCTTCGGCGCTTTCCACAAGAAACGGCAGGAACACACGGGGCGTTCCTGCCGTTTCGTTTGCTTTTGACTCTGTTCAGTTCAGCTTGATGCAGTAATTTTCAATGACGTAATCGCGCAGCCAGTCCTCGTCGGGATAGAACTCCGCGTACTTCTCGCCCTTCCGGGTCGTGCCGCTCAGGCTGACGACCGTCTTGTCGTCGATGCGGAAATGATCGATCATCTGGATCAGGTAGCTGACCTCGTCGACGGAGAGATTGGTCGTCAGCTGGGGCTCCAGCTTGCGGTACAGCGTCAGCGCGGAGCCGGGGACCTGCCGGATCATTCCCTTCACCTGGCGAAGCATCGCGTTGAGGACCAGCTTCAGATCGCGCAGACCGCGCTGATTGGCGCCCTCCACCTCGGATTTGTCGCGGTAGCGGATCAGGCGGTTGAGCTGCCGGTCCGTCAGCCTGACCGTGGCTCCCTTCTGGAAGGAATAGTCAAGCCAGGAGTAGTCGTCGGGGAAAGTGACCTCCAGGCCGCCGAGGAGCTGGTTGACGACGGGGAGCGACTCCATGTTCAGCGCGGCATAGCGCTGGATCGGCACGCCGAAGAGCAGATTGCTCACGGCCTCGGCCGTCAGCTCGCAGCTGAGCGCTCCGCCGTCGCCGTAGCTGTGGGAGGCGGAGATGTTGTTGTAGACCGTGTCGAGGTAATTGCCCTCCGGGTCGAGCATCAGCAGCTCTGCCATCGTGTCGCGCGGGATGTAGAGGATCGAGAACTCCTTCGTGACCGTGTTCAGCGTGACCAGGGCGATCACGTCCGCGTTGCCGCCGTTGGAGACGATGCCCTCCGCCCAGAGCGAGGGATCGCTCATGTTGTCGATGCCCATGATCAGGATCGTCAGCACGTCGTCGCGGTAGCGGTAGGCATTGCCCTCCTCGTCGATCCAGTCCGCTTCGGCCAGCTCGTCGTCCGTCCTCTTCAGCGTCTGCCGCGGGGTCTCCGCCTGTTCGCCCGATTCTTCCGTCTTCTGCCCGCCCGCCTTCTGCCGCTGCTCGCGGATCGACTGCATCTCGCTCGAGGAGCGGTCGCTGAACATGCCCTCGCGCAGCTTGCTGGTATACTTCAGAAAGCCCCAGGCGCCCACGGCGGCCAGCACCAGCAGCCCCGCCAGTGAGGCCAGGACGATCGCCACGGTCTTCTGCGTCGAGCCGCGCTTTTTCTTTTTTTTCTTTTTCGGTTTTATCGTCTGTTCCGCAGTCGGTATCTTTTCCTCGTGAGCTTCCACGTGTCTTCCTCCGTAGCAGATTCGCTCCGTTTACGGCGCGGCGATCGAAAGCGCCTCCTCGTCCGAGATCAGCACGCCCTGCACCAGATAACGGTAGGCGTAGTTGGCGATGCAGGTGGACAGCGTGATGATCCGGTCGTCCGGCGTGACGGTGATTTCCGGATCTAAGATCGCCCGGACGTCATGGGTGTAGATCCGGTCGATGTACTCCTGCCGTCCCTCCGGGGTCTCGAAGTCGAAATTCTGCACCTGGTCGAGGTTGTCCGTCCGGTAGGCGGCGAAGATCTGATAGACGAGCCGCCTCTCCGGCGTGTAGACAAGGATCAGCTTGTTTTTGTCGAAGAATTCCTGATCCTCGAAGTCGTGCAGCGCGCCGAACATGCTGCCGTCGACGATGTTGTGCCCGTAGATGACCGTGTTGAAATCCGAGAAGTCCGGCGTGTTGTAGCCGAGCATGAAAACGGCCCCGTAGGGCGTATAGGCGCCGGCGTGATTGTGGTTGAGATAATAGACGAAATTCGAATCGTCAAAGAGGACCGGGTAGTCGATCGGCGTGCCCTCGACCTCGACCCAGCCGACGATGTCCTGGTTGACCGATTTCAGGTACGCGAAGTCGATCGGGTTCACGGCGTGCAGCTCCGCGGCTTCCGCCTGTTCGGGCTCCTCCCCCTGCTGCGGCTCCGCCTTTTCCTGCGCGGGCTCGGGAGCCTGCTCGCTCTGCGTCCGGATATGGGCCGCCCGGGACAGGGCAAGATATTCTTTATTCGATTTCTGATAGAGATAAAAGGTGTACAGCAGACTCAGGATAGCGCCGGCCATTACGACCAGGCTGACGATGCTGATGACGCGATAGATCTTTTTCTTCATGTTCTTCTCTCAAAGGTCAAAAAAACGGGGCCGTCTTTCCAGCAAGCCCCGTTGATTTGTTTGATCTGTAGATATGATCCTTATTTGGATTTTTTGCGCGTGACGGCAAAGACCGTTCCGCCGCCGACGGCAGCCAGGCCGAGAGCGGCAAGCGCGATCGTATATCCGGTGGTCGGCGCGACGGGCGGAGTGGGCTCCTCGCCGCCGGGATTGCTGTCGTTGTCGGCGAAGGCGCCGGCGGACAGGCAGACGATCAGAAGCAGGACCGCAAGAAAAGCAAGCACTCTTTTCATTGTTATGATTCCTTTCTTGTCAGAAATACCGGAAAACCCGGTCAGAGATACTCTTACCAATTACAATCACATATTATACCTGTCAAGCCATCCGCTGTCAACAGGAAATCAGAGGAAACCGGCGAAAAAACCGCAGTTTTAAGACTTCACGGTCTCGGCGTCGACGGCGAGACGGTCGTAGGTCTCGTCCTTCTTCTCCTGGCCGTGCCGGCCGGCGGGGTGATAGGTGGAGACCATGCTCATCACCAGCTCGCGGATATCGTCGCGGTTGGCATAGGCGGCGTCCATCAGCACGGAGATCTGCCGCAGGAAGCGGTCGTTGTCGAAGGCGACGGGATGGCCGATGTGGATCAGCTTGTTCTTCGTCTTTTCGAGGCCCTCCTCGGCCATCAGCTTTTCCTCGTAGAGCTTTTCGCCCGGGCGCAGGCCGGTGTACTCGATCGGGATATCGACGTCGGGCTTGAAGCCGGAGAGCTTGATGAGGTTGCGGGCCAGGGTGTCGATCTTGACGGGGCTGCCCATGTCGAGAACGAAGATCTCGCCGCCGCGGGCATAAACGCCGGCCTGCAGAACGAGACTGACCGCCTCGGGCACTGTCATGAAATAGCGGATGACGTCGGGATGCGTGACCGTGACGGGTCCGCCGCGCTCGATCTGCTTTTTAAAGAGCGGCACGACCGAGCCGTTGCTGCCCAGGACGTTGCCGAAGCGGACGGCCACATACTCGGTATGGACCTCCCCGGGCAGGCGGCGCAGCTCCTCGCCCTCGCCCTCCCAGTGGGTATAGAGAGACGGGATGTCGCAGGCGCGGCCATCGCGGATCTTCCGGTCGAAGGTCTGGACGACCATCTCGCACAGGCGCTTGGAGGCGCCCATGATGTTGGTCGGATTGACCGCCTTGTCGGTGCTGATCAGCACGAAGCGGCTGCAGCCGTGCACCATCGCGGCGTAGGCGGTCTTGTAGGTGCCGATGACGTTGTTCTTGATCGACTCGCAGGGGCTGTCCTCCATCAGAGGCACATGCTTGTGCGCCGCGGCGTGATAGACCAGATCGGGGTGATACAGGGAGAAGATCTGATCGAGGCGGCGGCTGTCGCGCACCGAGCCGATCAGCACGAGCAGGTCGAGCTTCGGATAGCGGTCGCGCAGCTCGAGCTGGATGTCGTAGGCGTTGTTTTCGTAGATGTCGAAGATGATCAGCCTGCTCGGGCCGTGGGACGCGACCTGTCGGCAGATCTCGCTGCCGATCGAGCCGCCGCCGCCCGTGACGAGCACGCACTTGCCGCGCACGAACTGCAGCACATCCTCCATGTCCGTGCGGATCGGCTCGCGGCCGAGCAGGTCCTCGATGGCGACGTTCTTCATCGCGCCGACGGTGATGTCGCTGTTGACGAGCTGCTGCACGCCGGGAAGGATCTTCAGCTCGCAGTCGGTCTCCTTGCAGATGTTCAGGATGTCGCGCTTGTCGGCCGCGGAGGCCGAGGGGATCGCCATATAGATCTTGTCGATCTTGTACTTGTCCACCTGGGCGAGGATGTCCTCGCGGCCGCCGACCACGCGCACGCCCTCGACGAAACGGTCCCACTTGTTCTTGTTGTCGTCGATGATGCAGCAGACTTCGTCGCGGCTCTCCTCGGAGCGGGCGATATCGCGCAGGATCAGCTGTCCGGCCTCGCCGGCGCCGATCAGCATGACGCGCCGCTTGCCGGAGCCGGCGTTTTTGTGGCGGCTGGCCCGCAGCAGAAGGACGAAGCGGTAGGAAAAGCGAACTGCGATCAGCGCGGCCGCCTGCAGGATCGTGCCGAAGACGAAATAGGAGATCGGCATGCGCGTGAAGAGCAGGCGGATCAGGATCGCGTGCAGCGGCACCGTGATCAGGCAGGCCAGAAGGATGCGTTCGAGCTCCTTGAAGCTGGCGAAGCGCCAGATGCTGCGGTACAGGCGAAGCAGCCAGAATACTGCGATGCAGATCAGCGCGTAGATCGGCGAGAAACGGGTGCAGGCGTTCAGATAATAGTCGGGAATGGCGGAAAAGGTCAGGTCAAAGCGAAGCCAAAGCGCAAGGAAGAAGGACAAGCTGACGGCGACGACGTCATAAAGGATCAGAAATGCCGTCACCAGCTGCCAGTGCTTCAGACGCAGCGCTCTGCTTATTCTGTTACGGAGCTTCCATGCTTCACCGGGTTCTTTTTTCATGGCGCTTTTCCTTTTTTCGTATGATCAGTTTCAGGAGATACTCATGTCTATGACTTAAAAATTATATCACAGGAGGGCGCATAATGCAACCGATATTGACAGGGAAAAGCTTGCAGCGGGAAGCGCCCCGTCCGGGATCGGACAGAGCGCTTGCGCACTTTTATTTCAGACTGTTCTGCCGCTCGTCCACGATCGGGTAGATCTCCGCGTAGGGGTCGGGGATCATCTGCACGGGAACGTCGAAGTTCAGCACATTTCCCGGGGCCTCGGCGACGGTCGGCCAAGCCGGGAGCCCCTCGCCGTTCGGGTCGCCGCAGCGGGCGAAATTGACCCAATAGCGCTGCATGGTCTCCGAGAGGGCCAGATCGTCCTCGTTATAATTGCGCGGGCTGCGCCAGAGGTTGCCGTAGGCGTAGATCATCTCGCCGGAATGCATGTCGCCGATCGCGCCGTTCTGCCGCGTGAAATAATACTCGTAGACCGGTCTCCCCTGCTCCGTCAGACGGCGGCTCCAGTCACAGTGGCTGTAGGCAAACCAGCACACGCTCAGCAGACGGTTGAAGTTTTCCGTGGTCTGCGCCTTGTCGCCGGCCGGGTACAGGGCGATGTAGCGCTCCGCCTCGTCGCCGAGCAGACGGCCGACAAGCGCGGGATAATCCTCTGCACTCACGCTCTGCAGGATGCGGAAGGCCTCGGCCTCGTGACCGTTGAAGCCGTTGAGCAGCGCCTCTTCATGATTGAGGCCCTTTTCATAGCTGAGATACGGCATCTCCGTGAGCGAATAGCCGTCCACGGTCAGTGAATCGTTGGCGTATATGGTCTGCACCAGCTGCTCCGCGGGGATCACGCGAAGCTCCGAGACGTTCTCCGCCTCCCACTCGTCCATGATCTTCCGCCCCGTGTCCAGCGCTTCGTCCATCGTGCGGAAGGTGTGGTAGGGCTGCACGGCTGTAATGCCGCTGCTCTCGGCGATCGCTCGGCGGAACAGGCCCTCCGTCAGCGGCGAGACGCAGAGCGCGTTGACGCAGGAGGCGCCAGCCGATTCGCCCGCGATCGTGATGTTGTCCGGGTCTCCGCCGAAGGCTGCGATGTTCTCGTGTACCCAGCGCAGCGCGGCGATCTGATCCAGGAGGCCGTAGTTGCCGGTCGTGCCGTTGGGCGACTCGGCAGCCAGCTCTTCGCTTGCGAAGAAGCCGAACACGCCGAGGCGGTAGCCGACGTTGACGACGATCACGCCTTTCCGAGCCAGAGACTCGCCGTTGTAATCGGTGAAGGAGGGCTGCCCGGTCATCAGCGAGCCGCCATGGATGAAAAAGATCACCGGCAGCTTTTCCGCGTCCCCGGCGGGCTTCCAGATGTTCAGATACAGCGAATCCTCGCTGACGGGCTCGCGGAAGTTGTCGTCAAGGCTGACGCTGAATTTATGGTAGCCGATCAAATCGTAAAGTGTATTGTACAGCTCGGAATGGCGCTTCTGCATCGACATCGGCGCGAAACGGTCGCAAGCGCGCACGCCCTCCCAGTGCTCCGGCTCCTGCGGCTCCTTCCAGCGGAGCTCCCCCACCGGCGGCTTGGCGTAGGGGACGCCCGCGTAGACCTCGACCGCGCCGTCCTCGCTCACAAGGCCGGTCAGATCGCCCTGCGCGACCGTGACGACGCCGGTGACGGCCGGGTTCTTGCCCTCGACGGCGGGGATCGCGCGATAGGGCGGCAACGAGAGCTTCAGAATGAGCGCAAAAAACAGGATTAATCCCAACCATGCGACCTGGCGATCGCTCTTCGCGCCGATCCGCGGATACAGCAGCACAAATCCGATGAGCAGCACAGCGGTCAGCAGCCAGCCCCAGATCACGTTTTTCCCGAGCTCCAGCAGCGCCAGCATCACCAGCGCTGCGAGCACCAAAAGAATGATCGCGCCTGTTTTCATTGAATTCTTCACAGTTCCTTCCATTCGATGTTCTCCTCGATCACGCGGGCAAAGGCCTCGAGACCGGCGCGGTCCGCCTCGGAAAAGCGGTCATAGACCGGGCTGTCGATATCCAGCACGCCGATCACACGGCCTTCCCGGTGCAGCGGGACGACGATCTCGGAATTCGAGGCGCAGTCGCAGGCGATGTGCCCCGGGAAGGCGTGCACGTCGGGCACCAGCTGCGTGCGGTCCTCCGCGGCGGCCGTGCCGCAGACGCCCCGCCCCAGCGGGATGCGGATACAGGCGCTTTTGCCCTGGAAGGGGCCGAGCAGCAGGCTCCCGCCCTCCATCAGGTAAAAGCCCGCCCAGTTGAGCTCCGGCAGCGTCTCGTACAGGAGCGCGGAGGCGTTGGCTAGCGAGGGCAGCCAGTGGCTCTCCCCTTCGAGAAGGCTTTTCATCTGTTCGCAGAGCAGCGTGTAATCGGTCATGGTATTTTCCTCCGGAAACATTTTCTTTTCCTAATGTATCACGCTTTTCGCTTCAGCGCAACAGCAAAAGGCCCGGGAACTCTTCCCGGGCCTTTTCTAAAAACTATAAACTGAAAACTAAATGTACTGCTTGCGCGGCAGGCGGTCGTACCACTTCTCGAGCAGGGGCGCGAGCAGCGAGGTGGCCTTCATGTCGAGGTTGAACATGTACACCGTGAAGGTGACCACAAAGAAGCCAACGGCGGCGAGCACGAGCGTCAGCAGGAATTTCAGCACTTTTTTCTTCATTTTGTATGTCCTCCCCTCTTAGTACGCCTCGTTGTCGGGGATGATCTCGAGCGACGGGTCGAGCGGCTCCTCGCGCATGACGGTGCGCATGTAGTTGTTGACCTGGTCGCGGATCGCCTGACGGGTGAAGACGCGCGGGTCGCAGAGGTCGTGCGAGACCCACATGATATGGATGCCGCGCTCGCGGGCCTGCTCCTCGAACATGCCGTGCATGCCGGTCAGCGCCTTGCAGCTCATGTGCTCCCACATCATGACGAGGTCGGCGTTCATCTTCTCGCACAGCTCCCACAGGTCGTCCAGCAGCACCTTGTAGCCGCCGTGCGTGTGGTTGCGCATGATCATCTCCATGTTCAGCATGGCCATGTCGCGGTAGGCCTGCTCGCGGTTTTCGGGCGTGTCGTCCTCGGCGATCATGTCGGTGTTGATGATGGAGAGCATGTCGGCCAGCGGCACGATGCCCCAGCACTGCAGCAGCCAGTAGAGCTGGTCGATGATGTACTGCGGCTGCACGCCCCAGATGATGCAGCGGTGGCGGTATTCCTTCGCGTACATGCGCTTCTCGCGGTAGCCCTGCTCGGCCAGCTGCAGCAGCTTGTGGTCGATCTCGACGAACTGCGGGTCGCGGCCGGAGTTGCCCATGTAGTTGGTGTCGTTGTAGAGGCTGAAGGCCGCGCCGAAGAACTGCGGGTAAGGCGTGGAGTTGATCTCAAGCTGCGCGATGCGGCAGCGGGTCGCGTCGTTGACGCGCCTGGCGGCGTCGAAATAGAGCTTCCAGTCCCACTTTTCGCCGGTGTGCTCCTCGACGAAGGCGATGGCCTTCTTGATCTCGCGGGCGGCGTACTCCAGGACGTCCGGCTCCTTGTGGCGAAGCGGCGTGGCGAGCTGGAAGGTCGGGATGCCGTACTCGCGCTCGAGGCGCTTGGCGATGATGCCGTTGCCCATCAGCGAGCCGTCGCAGGTGGTGTTGTTCTGCACAGCGCACTTGCCGAGGACGCAGAAGTCGTCGTCGATGGAGATGCCGGCCTCAGCCTCGGGCATCGGGCAGACGTCACCGGGGATGCCGTACTGCTGGGCGACGTCGAGGTAGTGCATGACGTTGAACTGGTGGAAGATGTTCGAGGCGAACATCGTCGGCACCTCGCGAAGGATCGTGTGCACCTTGTCCTTGTCGAAGCCCATCATGAAGGTCACCATCGAGTTCTCGTCGGTTATGACGCACTTGTCGGAATAGGCGACGTCGTTGCCGACGCGGCGGTCGCCGCGGAAGCAGTTGGCGATGGCCTGGGTCACGTCGGCGATGACGAAGTTGAAGGAGGTGTGCGCGATGCGCAGCGCCTCGTCGCGCAGGCCGATGGTGAACTTGTCCATGCCGTGCGGGACGAAGAGATAGCTCATCATCCAGCGGTAGCGGAAGAAGCCCTTGACGTTGCGCGGGAC
>JAFZQE010000036.1 GCA_017552325.1 Oscillospiraceae bacterium | reverse complement strand
CTGATCCTCTTTCTGGCAAAAAGGCCCGCGGAAAAAGGAGGCGTCGGAAAATGACCCTTCTTGAACTATTTATCGGTTTTCTAAAAGTCGGGTGCTTTGCTTTCGGCGGCGCTTACGGGGCCATTCCGCTGATCCGGGACGTCGTGCTGTCCTACGGCTGGCTGGAGGACGATATGCTGACGACGATGATCGCCGTCAGCGAGAGCACGCCGGGGCCGATCATGGTGAACCTGGCCACCTACGTCGGCAGCTCGCAGGCCGGCTTTTGGGGGGCTCTGATCGCGACTGCGGCGGTGGTATTGCCGTCCTTCGCCGTCATTCTGCTCATCACGGCGCTTTTGAAGAAGCTGCTGAAGAATCCGTATGTGCAGGCGATCCTCCGCGGACTGAAGCCCTGTATGATCGGCATTGTTCTCGCCACGGGCGTTTATATGGTCCTGCACCGCTGCTTCGGAAGCGTCGCCGCGCTTTCCCCCGATACGACCGCCGTCGTCATGACCGCGGCGCTCGCCGCCGTCTACTTCGGATCGAGAAAGATCCTGAAAAAAGGGCTCTCGCCCATCGCGCTGATCGGCATTTCCGCCGTCGCGGGGGTCCTTATCTACGGTGCGTAACCGTGACGCCTGCCTGTCGGAAGCGGAGACTTCGGAGCGCGCAAAACGGGAGCGTCGGAAACGACGCTCCCGTCATTTATTTTTCTTGCCGCTCAGGCATAGGAGTGCAGGCCGGGGAGCAGCGTGTTGACGCCGGCGAAGGTGAACAGCACCACCGGGATCGCGACGATCAGATACCAGGCGAGGAACGCGGCCTCCTTTTTGCGGCGCAGGCGCAGATGCAGATACACGGCGTAGATGATCCAGGTGATCAGCGCCCAGGTCTCCTTCGGGTCCCAGGTCCAGAAGGCCGACCAGGCCTGCTCGGCCCAGATCGCGCCGGAGAGGATCACGACGGTCAGAAACAGAAAGCCGAAGCCGACCAGGCGGTAGCTTAAATAGTCCATCTGCTGCAGCTGCAGCTCGTCCGCGCCCTGCTTCTTCATGCGCAGATAGCGCAGGCTCACGCAGCCGGCCAGCACGAAGGCCGCATAGGCGAACACGGCCGAGCCGATGTGGATACCGAACCAGGCGCTGCGCAGGGCGGGCATCAGCTCGGTGATCTCGCGCGGCTGCAGCGCAGCGTAGCTGAGTATCAGCAAAGCCGCGGGCATCGCGGCGACGCTCAGCCACCCGGCCTTGACCTTGACGCGCAGCACGATCAGCAGAAGCGCGATGCCCCAGGCGAAGGCGTTGGCAAACTCAAACTGATTGGACATCGGCAGCCGACGCGCGATCGCTCCGCGCAGCACGAGAAAGAGCGTGTGCAGCGCGAAAGCGGCGATGAAGACCGCCCAAGAAACTCCGGCCAGCTTTTCTTTTTTGAAAGCGGCGGCGGCAAACTGCGCCATCACCGCGGCAAAGTACAGGCCGAGCACAACGAAAAACAGTACGTTCATGCGGAACCCTCCCGTTCACAGTCTTTCAGCAGGGCTTTCAGCTCGAGGCGCGTACCCTCGCTTTTTGCGCCGCCGACGGCATAGCCCTCGCCGTCGACGCGCACCAGCACCGGCGGCAGGAAAAACAGCAGCGTCAGCCCCAGGAGCATCAGCGCAAAGCACACGACCAGCAGCGCGTTGACGGCGGTCGGTGTGATCTTGATGCGCAGACCGGGGTAGTTCACCGGCTCGTTGAAGGTGAAGCGGAGCTGTCCGACCTCGACCGTATCGCCGGGTATCAGAAAGCGCAGCGTCTGCTCCCCGTTTTCGGCAAGCTGGACGTGGTAGATAGGGCGCGGATAACCGCCGCCCGCGCTGGCCGCGGGCATCCGCTCGCCCGACGCGGTGACGATATAATCCGGGTACAGCGCCACGTACCAGAGGCCGTCGACGTTGTCCAGCGAGAGAAACGACAGGTCGGTGAGCAGGAAGGTGTCGGACCCGTTGTTATCCAGGTTCGTCACGGTAATCGAGCCCGCGGTGCCGTAGCTCTGCTGGTAGACCTTGTAGGAGCCGAAGCTCAGCGGGTGGTTGACGCTGATCTCGCCGCTTTTGCTGCGCCCGTCGGGCAGCGTGACTGTCAGCGCGCTCGTGTAGTCCAGCCGCCCGTTTTCATCAGTCACCCGGAAGGAATCGACCGCAAAGCGGGCCGTACCGCCGTTTTTCGCTGGCAGCGCGACGCTCTCGCCGGGCATGCAGTCGAGATCGACGACCTGCGGCAGATAGAGCGCCGCTGCGCCGACGAGGATCGTCAGAAGGATCGCCAGGTGCGTCAGAAAGCTGCCGAAGCGGCCATAGAGCCGCTTGTGCCAGACCCGTGCCCCGCCGCAGTCCGTCATCCGGCAGCCGGTGCTCTGTAAATGCTGCTCCAGCCTAACCACGCCCTCCGGCGTCAGTGGAACGGAGCTTTTCAATTTCGCGCAGCCCTCAATCAGCACCTGGGGCCCGCGGAAAACCGACAGCGCGCGCAGCAGCGAGCAAAGCGTCAGATTCAGGCACAGCAGCGCCAGGAGCGTGAGAAAGAACCAGCTTGTGAACACCCGGTCAAGCCGCAGCGCGAGCAGCAGGGTGTGCCAGTTCGGGTAAGCCTCGGCATACCAGGCCGCCGTCCGCTCCTGCGGGATCACGGAGCCGACGACCGACAGCGCGGCGATCAGGATCAGCAGCACGATGCCGAAGGGCATCGAGCGCAGAACATTCAGCAGTTTTTTCATGGCCTTATCCTTATGAAATCCGCCCGCCCAGTCGGGCGGGCGGATTCCGATTGAATTCTTGAATTCTGTCAGCGTTCGAACATGCCCAGAGCTTTGTTGCACAACTCCGCCGCCTTATCCAGACAGTAGTCCGTCAAGCTCGGGTTGTGGACGCCCTCGGCGTTCTCGACGAAGACGAAGTCCCAGTAGAACTGCGCGTCCCGGGCGAGGGAGCGGATCTCCTCCAGCTGTGCCTCATCCAGCTCGTTTTCCTCCACGGCCCTGGCCAGCCGCTCGGTCAGAAACTCCAGCTCGTAGCCGATCGTGTACGTTCTGGCCTCGATGCGCTCCTGCTCGGCGCGAACCTCCGCAGTCAGATCCTCGTGGCACTTGGCACAGGTACCCTCCAGCAGCGTGGGATTGTCGAGCGGACTCCTCAGGCTGTGACTGACGAACACCGTGCCGTCCTCGGCCTCGGTCGTTCCCATGTGACAGTCGGCGCAGGTGAATTCGTTGCGGTGCGGGCTGCCCACACCGAGGAAAGTCTCCAGTTCGGGGTGCTGCACCTTGATCTGGCGCACGCCGGTGCGGGGATTGACGTAGTCGGCAAAGGGCTGGCCGTCCGGGAAGTTGGACCCGTCGTTGAAGTAAGCGAGGATCGCGTCCGGATGCATGCTTGCCAGGCTGTCGTGCGGCAGGGTGGTCGCGCCGCCGTTGCCGGGATCGAAGAAGTACTCGTTGTGGCACTGGCCGCAGGAAAGGATCTCCGCATCGATCAGTTCAAAGTCATCGCCCACGCCGTCGATCAGATAGGTGTGGGTCACAGTGAAGGTGCCGGGCTGGTTCGCGTGGCAGGTGTAGCAGCTGATTGGCTCGGTGAAGGTTCCGGCCAGCTCCATGAAGGAACCGCCGTAGACCTCGATCCCCTGCTCATTGACCATGTTGGTAAACTGCGGGGTCTTGCAGGTCCAGCAGCTCGCCTTGGAGTTTTCGCCCGTGCGCATGGTCTCGACAACGTCCGTCAGCGTGTACTGGTGAGAGCGGGCGGCCTTGTAGTCCTTCGAGAAGCCGTAGGGCTCGTACAGAGTTTTGAGCATCGGGTAGTCGACCAGGTAGTCGGTCACCTCGCTGTTCTCTCCGTCCGCCAGCCAGCTGGTGTAGATATAGGGATACTCCTCGGACCAGTCCTTCGCCAGCGTCACCGTGACGCCGGAATTGGTCTGCACCTTCTCGGCGACCGTCTCGCAGTAGACGACGGTGCCGCCGAACACGGCAGGCTGGATGCCGCCGGATTCCAGCGCGTCGATGATAGCGTTCTTGATGCCGGTGGAGCTGATGGTCGCACCGGATACCGCGTCGACCTTCAGGCTCTGCTTCTGGAAAATGCGGGCAGGCAACTGCTTGACGGCCTCGGTACCGATGCCGTCGGTCTCCTTGTGGTCGCCGATCTTGATCTGATAGATCTTTTCTCCGTCTGTCACGACGGTAACGGCAATGTCGCCGTTGCGCCCGGCCGCCGTGCCGAGCAGGGTGAGCGCGCCTTCGGGGACCTCGCTGTCCTTGACGCCGGCGCGCGCGGGAATCTGCCCAAGGATAAAGCTGACCAGCGCGACGACGACAAGAAAGACGCCGCAAAGGATACCGATCAGATCGGCCCTGGCCTCGCGCCGCACTTTCTTATCCGTGCTTTTCAGCTCGCCGGAAAACTGGCTCCATTTTTTCATGGCGTTCCTCCGCGTAACAGTCTTTTTTCTGTAGGCTGTTCCAGTATTATATTACTGATTTTTCTCTCTTTTGTCAAGTGAACGCTGTTTCAATCGGCAGGAACGGACGAATCTCTTTTTCCTTCACAGACGCCCGGTTTTCCTCTGATTGACCGCAGAGTCAGCGCGAACGTCGCCGCTGTTCAAAACTGCCCTTCCGGCACCGGCAGCAGGACGCGCAGCTCGAACCAGCCGTCCGTTAGATGTCTTGGCTTAGGCATTGACGTCCTTGTTTGTCAGACTAAAGCCCATCTCGCATACGAATCCCCATCTTGCACACGAATACCCATTTTGCACACGAATAGTAAATATCTACGCAGAACAAGAGGCTCAAAACGCAAAAGATCCCCGGCAGAATGTTTCTGTCGGGGATCACGAATTACTGTAGTCGTGTGCGAGAAGCGGCTAAGCCCCTTGTTGCCAGGGCTTTCCTCGCAGGATGGGGTGCAAAGCAATAGGACCCTAATCGTATCAAGATTAGAGTCCTATTATGGTGCTCCAGCGGGGACTCGAACCCCGGCGGAGCCTGTCGCTCCGCGACCGGCTTCGCCGCTCTTTCCGCTTCGCTCAAAAAACGCTTCGCGTTTTGGTGTCCGTGGCTTCGAGTCCGACAAAACGAGAAAGAAGGACAGACAGGCCATTGGCCTGTCTGTCCTTCTTTGGTGCTCCAGCGGGGACTCGAACCCCGGACACCCTGCTTAAAAGGCAGGTGCTCTACCACCTGAGCTACTGGGGCGCATCGTCCTCCCGATGGGGAGGCGCGTTCTTTTTTATCCGCAGCCATGCGGCCGCATGGCTGCGGATGGCTGGGATGGCGGGACTCGAACCCACTATAACGGAGTCAAAGTCCGGTGTGTTACCATTACACTACATCCCAGGATCGAGTTTGCAAAAAGGCCGGCGCAGCCGGCCTTTTTGCTCTGTGGGGTGGGATAT
>JAFZQE010000035.1 GCA_017552325.1 Oscillospiraceae bacterium | reverse complement strand
TTTCTGGCGGCGCGGCTGCTGTCCGCCGGGGCCGCGGCGCTGCAGGAGCTGACGGCCATGCTGCCGGAGCTGGCCGCCTCGCTGCAGACGCGCGTGGACGCGGCGGAGCGCTGGCTGCTGGCGATGGCCGAAAACGACCCGGGCGGGGAGCTCGCGCTGAAGGCGGCGCTGGACGCGCTGGGTAAAAGCCTCTCGGCGGTCCCGGAGAGCCTCTCGCGCGCGGCGCTCGGCGCGGCCGGCGCGGCGGCGCAGCGCAGCCCCGACGCGCTGCTCTTCCTCGTCACCGCCGGCCTGGGGAGCTTCTTCCTCTCGGCCTCCTTCCCGAAGGTCCGGGCCTTTCTGCTCGCGCAGCTCCCGCCGCGTCGGCTGCGGCAGCTGGAGCTGCTGACGCAGGATCTCAAGCAGAGCTTCGGCGGCTGGCTGCGGGCGCAGCTCTGGCTGATGCTGATCACCTTCGCCGAGCTGCTGGCCGCTTTTCTGATCCTGCGGGTGCGCGGCGCGATCCTCGCCGCGGCGCTGACGGCCTTCGTCGACGCGCTGCCGGTCTTCGGCGTGGGCGCGGTGCTGCTGCCCTGGGCGGCGCTCGCGCTGCTGCGCGGCAAGCTGCGGCTCGGCCTCGGGCTGCTGATCAGCTTCGCCGTCGTCAGCCTGATGCGGAACCTCCTCCAGGCCAAGCTCCTCGGCGACCAGATCGGCCTCGATCCCCTGTCCTCGCTGCTGGCGGTCTATGTCGGCTGGAAGCTCTGCGGCTTCTGGGGTCTGCTGCTCTTCCCGCTGCTGCTGGTCATGCTCCGCCGCCTCAACGAGAGGGGCCTGCTGCGCCTGTGGAATCGGCCGTAATACAGATATCGGTATCAAAACGCGAACATTCTCTTGTGATGGGCGGAAAAATATGCTATACTATTATTTGTGGGAAAGTATCTTCCGATACAATCAACGATACAGAGAGGAGAAATGACATGTTTTGCAAGAATTGCGGCGCCCCCATGGCGGAGGGTCAGCGCTTCTGCAGCAACTGCGGCGCGCCGGCCGACAACGTCAGGCCCGTGACGCCTGCCGCTCCTGTGACGCCCGCGGCTCCCGAGCCCCCCGTTTACAACGAGCCCGCGGCTCCCGAAACGCCCGTCTATACCGAGCCGGCCGCCCCCGAAAGGCCCGTCTATACCGAGCCCGCGGCCCCCGAAAGGCCCGTCTACAACGAGCCGGTCATGCACGACAGCGTTCCGGAGCTCAAGCCGGTCAGGAAAAAGGGCCATGCCGGCCTGATCATCGCGATCGTGCTCCTGGTCCTGCTGGTCGCCGCCGCCGTCAGCGTCTTCGTGCTCAAGTTCCCCGCGCCCGCCTACAACTGGAGCCGGAACTTCATTGCAAAGACCTTCACCAAGCCCGAGGAATACTACCGCGCGGTGGAAACGGAAAACCTGAAGGCCGTGCTCGACGCCGCGGAGGAGAGCGGCACAAGGAACGGCGCCATGCCGATCACGGAGGAGGCGCCATCCTTCCGTGAGTCAAAGATGACCGTCAGCTTCAACAGCGCGGCGCTGGGCAGCGAGGTGCTCGACCTGCTCCAGGATTCGCTCGGCTTCGACGTCAGCTGGCTGAAAAACGTCGGCCTGTACCACTCCCTGGGCGTCATGGAGGACGGCTCGATGGGCGGCTCGGTCACCCTCTTCCTGAACGACAAGGATCTGATCGACGGCCAGTATGCCTTCGACGGCAAGTCGACCTTCTACGCGAAGATCCCGAAGGTCTCCGACCAGTATCTCAAGCTCACCATGGACGAGATCAACGAGCTCACCGACGGCGAGCTGACGAGCCTCTATAACAGTCAGTCCGCGTACGCCATCGATCAGGAGACCTTCCGCATCCTCGCCGACCGCTATTCCGAGATCGTCATCAACGGTTTCAAGGACGTGGAGAAGGGCTCCGGTGAGCTGAAGGCCGGCGGCGTCAGCGCCAAGTACACGACGCTGACCGTGCGCGCCAACGGCAAGACCCTGCGCGACATCGCCGTGGCCGTAATGGACAAGGTGGAGAACGACCGCGAGATCATGGATCTGTTCTACACCGTCATGCGCGCCGAGGGCACCCCCGAAGAATACCTGCAGAGATACTACGACCGCGTCATGGAAGAAGTCGCCGACAAGAAGAAGTCCCTGGAGGAGATGGATTCCTCCGAGCTGAACTTCAAAATGACCATGACGCTGTATCTGGACGACATGGGCCGGATCGTCGGCAGAACGATCGAGGTCAAGCAGGACAAGGAGACCGTCGCCAAGATCCGCTACGGCTTCGTGACCAAGGGCAGCAAGCTCGGCCTCGTCCTGTCGGTCAGCGAGGACGGCAAGAACGACCTGTTCCTGATCGAGGGCAGCGGCAAGATCTCCGGCGACAAGACGAGCGGCACGATCACTCTGTCCGCGCCCCTGCGCGGCGGCGAGGCGATGAAGCTCCTGACGGCCGATTTCACGGTCACCGGGAAGGACGGCGAGGGCAAGTTCTCGCTCACCGTCACGCCTACCGACGAGCTGTTGGATTACGCGCTGAGGAACGTCAGCTCCTACGCGCCGCAGCCCCTGCTGAACCTTGTGCGCAATCTCCGCCTGAAGCTGGAATCCGAGGTTAGCGGCAAGACAGCCGGCTTCGTGATGTCGCTGCTGAACGGGAAAGAGGAGATCATCTCCATCGGCGCCGACAGATACGCGGTCTCGAGCTTCGACGTGGTGATCCCCGCCTCCGCGGTGGACGCGGAAGAATGGGCCAATTCCCTGGATCAGGGCCAGATCATGGCTCTTGGGCAGGAGCTGATGTCCCTGCTTTCGGAAGCGGGCATGCCGCTTTCGGTCCTGTACGGCTTGATGGGCTGAGCCTGACGAGCGCATGGAAGCCGAAATCCTGGATGTCAAAAAAAGATACGGAAGAAAAGAGGTCCTTCGCGGGACCTCCTTTCGTGTTGCCGCCGGAAGCTGCATGGGCATCCTCGGCGCCAACGGAAGCGGGAAAACCACGCTGCTGAAGATCATGGCCGGCGTGCTCCGGCCGGACGGCGGGCGCTTTCTCTGGCAGGGCGAGGACCTGCTGCGCAGCGCCGCCCGGCGCGCCGAAGCGGTGGCCTATGTCCCGCAGGGGACGCCGCTGATCGAGGAGCTGAGCGCCCGCGACAATCTGCGCCTCTGGTATTCGCCCGAGGCGCTGGAGTGCTCGCTGGATTCCGGCGTGCTGCGGCAGCTCGGCGTGGACGAGTTTCTGAAAACGACGGCCTCGCGCCTGTCCGGCGGCATGCGCAAGCGCCTGAGCATCGGCTGCGCCCTCGCGCGCGACCCCGCGATCCTGCTGCTCGACGAGCCGACCGCCGCGCTGGATCTGGTCTGCAAGGAGCGCATCCTGCGCTGCTTCGAGGATTTCCGGCAGGCGGGCGGCCTGCTCGTGATGGTCTCTCACGACCCCTGGGAGCTGGAGATGTGCGACGACTGGCGGCTGCTGCGCGGCGGCCTGCTCGAAAGCTATACCTACACGGGTGAGCGCCGGGCGCTGATCCGGGATCTGGAACAGGTATGAAGACCCTTCTGACCTACGGCCGCCTGCAGCTCAGGCGGGCGCTCCGGCTGCTGCCGCGGATGCTGGCCGTGACGCTGCTGCTGGCGGTGCTGACGGCGATGGCCGCGCTGCTTCTGTCCGGCCTGCGGGACGATGAAGACGGGCGGGAGCCGGTGCGCATCGGCCTGGCCGGGAACCTCGAGGAGGCGGACATCGCCGAGGGGCTGGAGCTGCTGAAGAGCATCGACTCCTCGCGCTTCTCCCTGAGCTTCGAGCCGATGGACGAGGCGGAGGCGGCGCAGGCCCTGCGCCGCGGCGAGATCGCGGGCTACGCCGTCATCCCGGAGGGCTTTGCCGAGGCGCTGATGATCGGCGAGACCCGCCCGGTCACCTACGTGTCCGCCTCCGGCGGCGCGGACCTCGGCGCGAAGCTGACGCGCGATCTGGTCGAGACGGTCTCCGCCCTGGTGCTCGAGACCGAGAACGCCGTCTACGGCGCGCAGGATCTCACGGCGGACTTTGTGCCGGGGCGGAACCCCTACCGGGTCGGCGACCGGCTGGTCGTGCAGTACGCGGTGCGGATCATCGACCGCAGCCGTCTGTTTCACCTGGAAAAAGCGGAGGCGGAGCAGACGCTCAGCCTCCCCGCCTATTATCTCTGCGGCGTGTCGCTTGCCTTTCTGATGCTCTGGAGCATCAGCTGCGCGCCGCTCTTCGCCGGGCGCTCCCGGGAGCTGGGAAAGCTCCTGCAGGCTTCGGGCCTGCGCAGCGCGGGGCAGGTACTGGCGGAGTATCTGAGCTATCTGCTGCTGATGCTCTGCGGCCTGTTGGCCGCGGCTGCGCTGGCCGGCGTGCTGCTGCGGCGCTTCGGCATCGCGGTCCCCGAGCTGGAGGGTTCGGGCCTTCGCGGCGCCGCCTCCCTGCTCCTGTCGGCGCTGCCGACGGTGCTGATGATCTGCGCGCTGCAGTTCTTCCTCTACGAGCTGGCCGGCGGCGGCGTCGGCGGCGTGCTGCTGCAGTTTCTCAGCGCCGTCGTCCAGGGCTATCTGGCCGGCTGCTTCTACCCCGCCTCCTTCTTCCCGGAGGGGATGCGCCGCTTCGGCGAGCTGCTGCCCGCCGGCGCCGGCATGGCGCAAATGAAGGGCGCGCTCCTGGGCGAAGGCGCCGCCGGGCCGGTATGGCTCTGGCTGGCGGGCTTCCTGCTGCTGTCGGCGCTCCTCCGCTTCCGGCGGAACCGGAGCTGAAGGGAGGGACGGAGACATGAAAGCATTTCGCCGTTTCCTCCTCTGGTACGGGCTGTTCAGCAAGCGCCTGCTCCGCCGCCCGGCCTATCTGGCCGTGCTGCTGCTGGTGCCGCTGTTCGCCGTCGCGCTGACGCTGTTTTCGCAGCAGAAGAGCGGCGTGCTGACCGTTGCCCTCGCCCTCGAGGACCCGCGGGACCCCGCCGCCTCGGCCGCTGTCGAGCGCCTGACGCGGGGGGACAGCATCCTTCTGTGCGAATTGGCTGAAAGCCCCGAGGCGGCCCGCGAGGCCGTCCGCTCCGGCAGGGCGGACGCCGCCTGGATCTTCAGCGATGATTTCGAGGCCGCGCTGCAGCACTTCGCCGCGCGCGGCTACGCCGACGCGGTGACCGTTGTGGAGCGCGAGGACAACGTCCTGCTGATGCTCTCGCGGGAGCTGCTGTTCGCGGCGATATACCCGGAGACCTCCTTCGAGCTCTTCTCGTACTACGTCGAGACCGAGATCGGCCTCGAGGACGCCGAGCCCGCGCTGCTGCGGCAGTATTACGCCAGCGGGACGATCGCCGAGCAGGTGGTCCGCTTCGAGACGGTCGAGGGCAAGGAGGCCGACGGTTCGGGCAGCTATCTGACCGCGCCGCTGCGCGGGATCCTGGCGCTGCTGCTGGTGCTCTGCGGCATGGCCTCCGGGCTCTACTGCTACCGCGAGGAGCGCAGCGGGAGCTTCGTCTGGCTCTCGGCGCGCAAAAGGCGCTGGCTGCCGCTGCTCAGCCATCTGACGGCGATCCTGCCGGCGGCGCTGGCCGCGCTCGCTGCGATGGCGCTGGCCGGGATCACGGTCGAGCCCGGGCGGGAGGCGCTGATGCTGCTGCTCTATGTGCCGGCGACGGCGCTGTTCTGCGAGCTGCTGCGCTGCCTCTGCCCCGCCGAGGCGCATTACGGAGCGCTGATCCCCGTGCTGACCGCGGCGATGCTGGTGCTCTGCCCGGTCTTCCTGGATCTGAATCTGCTGGGGCCGCTGCGCCTGCTGCTGCCCCCCACCTGGTACCTGCGCGCGGTCTGGAACGGCGCGGAGCTGCTCGGCCTGCTGCTGTACACGCTCGCGCTGCTGCTTCTGACCGCCCTGGCCTCCTTCCTCCGCCAGCGCCGGCGGGGCTACTGAGGCCGCTCCGACCGCAATACGCTGCCCAATACCGTTCCTGACTTCCGACACATATCAAGGAGGGTCTTTCATGCAAGCTGACATCGGTTTGATCGTTCTGGATTCCGCCGAAAAGATCGGCTCCCGGGTCAATCAGATCCTGGCCGAATGGCGGGGCGGCGGAGATTATCTGATCCCCGTCGAGTGCCCGCGCTTCAGCAGCGGAGAGGGAAAATGCATCATCCGGAGATCCGTGCGCGATCTCGACGTCTACATCCTGCTGGACGTCTGCAACCACTCTCTGAGCTACCGGATGTTCGGCCACACGCAGCACATGTCGCCCGACGACCACTATCAGGATCTCAAGCGCGTCATCGCGGCCTGCAGCGGCAAGGCGGCCCGGATCACCGTGATCATGCCCTTCCTCTACGAGGGCAGGCAGCACCGGAAAACGACCCGGGAATCCCTGGACTGCGCGCTGATGCTGCGCGAGCTGGAGAGCCTGGGCGTGCACAGCCTGATCACCTTCGACGCGCACGATCCCCGCATGCAGAACGTGGTCCCGCTGATGGACATGGAAAACGTTTCGCCGGCGCTGCAGTTCACGCAGGCCCTTCTGACGGAGTACGAGGATCTGCAGCTGGACGGCGATCACATGATGATCATCGCGCCGGACGAGGGCGCCACGGAGCGGACGATCTTCCTGGCCTCGCTGTTCGGCGTGAACATCGGCATGTTCTACAAGCGCAGGGACTACACCCGCATCGTCAACGGGAGCAACCCCGTCATCGCGCACGACTTCTGCGGCGTCTCCGTCGAGGGCAAGGACCTCATCGTCATCGACGACATGATCGCCTCCGGCGGGAGCATCCTCGACACGGCCTGTCAGCTCAAGGAGATGGGCGCCCGGAGAGTCTTCCTCTTCTCCACCTTCGGCCTGTTCACCAGCGGGCTGGACAAGTTCGACCGCGCCTATGCCGACGGCTGGTTTGACCGGATCTTCACGACGAATCTCGTGTATCAGACGCCGGAGCTGCTGCAGCGGGAATACTACTTCTCCGTGAAGATCGACCGCTACATCGCGGCCCTGATCGACGCGCTCAACAAGGGCGATTCGCTCCACGACCTGACCCGTCCCGCCAAGCGGATCCGGCAGATGGTGGAGCTGTACAACGACAAGAACTGAGCGGCCGAACATAAGAAAAACTCCCTGTCTCTCGACAGGGAGTTTTATGTTCGTTTTTCGGATCAGAACAGGCCGGCGAACTGGTTGGGGAAGTCCGCGACGAACTGCTGCGCGTAGGCATAGCCGACGTCCCAGTAGCCGAGCAGCCGGTTGATGTAGAGCGCCACCTGGCTGTCCTCCAGCGTCGTATAGACCGTCTCCAGGTCGGCTCCGGTCAGATAGCCGACGCCGATGGCGATAGCGCCCAGCAAAACGATGATAAAGGCGATCGTCAGAACGATGCTCCAGGCTTTTTTCATTCCGCGGCCACCTCCTTATAGCACCATTTTTTGCCCAGGCTGATCACGCCGTGGATCATGCCGCCGATCGCGCCGCCGAGCAGCCAGATGAACAGCATCAGGAAGATCAGGCCGGCCGCCAGCAGGATCAGCGCAGCGCCGAGCGCGACCAGAAGATTCGCGATCTTCGGGAAGCTGCCGAAGGCGGAGAGGATGCCGAGAACGGCGACGGACACGCAGACGATGGCTGCGGCCAGGCTGAGCAGCGTCGGAACGAGCAGCAGCACAAAACCGGCCAGCGTCAGCGGAACGGCGATCAGGATGTAAAGCATCAGCAGGAAAACGCGGGGCTTTCTCACTTTTTCCCTTGCGGCGATCCGCTCGGGCTCGAAAGGAACGGACGCCGGCTCGGCAGCCGGCGCTTCGGCGGGAGCTTCCTCGGGCTCGGCCGCTTCCTCGGGCTCGGCGGGAACGGGCTCCGCGGGAGCTTCCTCGACTTCGGGGGCCGGGGAGCTCTCGCCCTCCGCTTCCTCCTGCTCCGGCGGTACTTCGCCTTCAGACCCGGACTCGGCGGCCGTTTCTTCCTCTTCTTCGGCGGCGCGGGCCTGTTCGGTATATTCCTTGGGGATTTCCAGCGGCGCGTCGAAGAGGGAGATCTGATCCTTGCTGACGGTCTCGCGGACGGGCTGGGTGCTGAGCGCCTCGGCGCGGATGCGGTAGACCGTTTCCATGAAGTTGTTGTTCTTGTCCTCGTTCTCTCCGGGCCTGGACTCGGTGCTGAGCGTCTGCTTGCCGGAATTATAGGCGCGCGCGACCTCCACGGCCTGGCGAAGCGGAGAGACCAGAGCCAACAGCAGCGCCTGCTCGTCCTCGGCCTCGTCGAACATCTCGTTATAAGCGCCGAGGGCACGCTGACGGTCGTCTTCGTACATAAATGTCAGCAGTTTCGCCAGCTCGGCCAAAAATTTTTGTTTGTTGATGACGGACACCTCCTGCACAGAACGCCCTTTTTCCGGTAAAAAAATCCGGGCGCACCCGTGATTGCATCCATTTTATGCGGAACGCGGGGAAATGTCAAGGGGAAAAATGTAATTTTGTGAAAAAGCGGAAACAAATAGTTACAAAGGTCAAGGATTGACAAATGCAGACAAAAAAACTATTATATATAATTAAAGAAGTGTTTCCCTTTGAAGTTTCCTGTGCGGAGGTTGACTGTCATGAGCGTTAAAACAAGACTTCTTGTCCTTCTGCTGGCTTTGATCGTCATTGCCGGCGGCGTGTTCCTGTCCTCGTTCCTCCACCCGGCGGAGGATCCGCCCAAGGCGGCGGAAATGAAAGCGCCGATCATCACGCAGAAGCCGGAGGAGGTTCTCCTTCCGACCTTCGTGGTCGATGAAACGCCCGCGCCCGCCGAGCCCGAAGAGCCCGCCGCGTCCGACGAGCCCTTTATCTCCGACGAGCCCGAAGAGTCCGAAGAGCCGGCAGAGCCCGCGGAGCCCGGAGAGGCCGGAGAGCCTGCCGAACCCGCGGAGTCCGAAGCGCCCGCCGAGCCCGAAGAGCCCGAGGAGACTCCGGAGCCCACGCCCGAGCCCGACCTGACGGCCTCGTATTTCAACGACGCCGCCTTCATCGGCGACTCGATCTCCGGCATCCTGGAGTACTACCGCCTGAACAACCAGGGCCTGGGCAAGTCCACCTTCCTGGTGCGCGAGGGCTACACGGTCGCGGCCTCGGTGGATTACTCGATGATGGTCGTCTATCACGGCCGTGAAATGACCCCGCAGGACGCGCTGGCCGCCGCCGAGGTGACGAAGGTCTACATCATGCTGGGCGCCATCTCCGACCTGAGCGCCTACGGCCTGGACAAGACGATGGACAACTGGGCCAAGCTCGTCGCCAACATCCGCGAGAAGTGCCCGGACATCCGCATCTTCATCCAGTCCTGCACGCCGATCGCCGCGGACACCCAGCGCCTGACCAACAAGATGATCGACGACTACAACGCGCGCCTGAAGACCTTCGCCGAGGAGAACGACTGCACCTACGTCGCGATCGGCGAGAACTTCAAGGACGCCAGCGGCGCGCTGCCTTACGAGCACTGCCGCGACGGCTTTGCCCACCTGCGCATCGACAGCGCCAAGCTCTGGGTCGAGCTGCTGAAGGATCCGAGCAACTACTCGGTTTCGCCCTACGAGTCTTGACAAGAGCCGCTCGGGGGCATACAATACCGCATTATCAACGGCGGGGGAAGGCCCCTGACGGCATAAGGAGATTTACGCAAGATGGCGAAAGACAAGAAGGTTGAGCAGATCACCGACATGGAGGTCGACTTTGCCCAGTGGTATACCGACATCTGCCGCAAGGCGGAGCTGGTGGAGTACGCCTCGGTCAAGGGCTTTACGATCCTGCGGCCCTACGGCTACGCGATCTGGGAGAACATGCAGCGCATCCTCGACGGCGAGTTCAAGAAGACCGGCCACGAGAACGTGGCGATGCCGGTGCTGATCCCGGAGAACCTGCTGAAAAAAGAGGGCGAGCTGGTCAACGGCTTCGCGCCCGAGGTCGCCTGGGTCACGATGGGCGGCAGCGAGCAGCTGGAGGAGCGCCTGGCCTTCCGTCCGACCTCCGAGACCATGTTCTGCGACCACTGGTCCCGCGTGCTGCACTCTTACCGCGAACTGCCGATGCTCTACAACCAGTGGTGTTCCGTCATTCGCTGGGAGAAGACCACCCGCCCCTTCCTGCGCTCGCGCGAGTTCTGGTGGCAGGAGGGCCATACCATCCACGAGACCGCCGAGGAGGCGCAGGCCGAGACCGAGCAGCAGCTCAACTGCTACGCCGATTTCTATGAAAAGGTGCTGGCCATCCCCGTGGTGCGCGGCCGCAAGACCGAGAAGGAGAAATTCGCCGGCGCCGAGGCGACCTACACCGTCGAGTGCATGATGAAGGATCACAAGGCGCTGCAGGGCGGCACCTCGCACTATTTCGGCGACAAGTTCTCCCGCGCCTACGACGTGACCTTCACCGGCCGCGACAACAAGCTGCAGTACCCCTTCCAGACCTCCTGGGGCGCCACCACCCGCATGATCGGCGCGGTCATCATGGCCCACGGCGACAACAACGGTCTGGTCCTGCCCCCGCAGATCGCCCCCGTGCAGGTCATCGTCCTGCCCGTCGCGATGCACAAGCCCGGCGTGCTTGAGGCCGCGCGGGCCCTGCGCGACCGGCTGCAGGCCGCGGGTCTGCGCGTGAAGATGGACGAGAGCGACAACTCGATGGGCTGGAAATGCGCCCAGTACGAGATGAAGGGCGTGCCGCTGCGCGTCGAGCTCGGGCCCCGGGACATCGAGAACGGCCAGTGCGTCATGGTGCGCCGCGACAACGGCGAGAAGACCCCGGTCTCCCTCGACGAGCTGGAGGCGAAGGCAGCCGAGCAGCTGCAGCTGGTGCACGACGGCCTCTTCGAAAAGGCGAAGAAGAACCTTGACGAGCATATTTTCCCGGCCTTCTCCATCGAGGAAGCCAGGGCGCTGCAGGCCGAAAGGGGCGGCTTCATCAAGACCATGTGGTGCGGCGACGAGGCCTGCGAGCTGGCGATGAAGGAGCAGGCGGGCATGAGCTCCCGCTGCATCCCCTTCGCGCAGGAGCATCTGGCTGATACCTGCGCCTGCTGCGGCAGGCCCGCAAAGCACATGATCTACTGGGGCGTCGCGTACTAAATTACCGAAAACCCGCTTCGCCGGGCTTTTCGTTGAGGGGCTTGCACCCTGCCGCGCGCACTTCGTCAAACGAAACTCGCTCCAGTCCGCTTCCCCGGTTTCGAAGAGCCGGGAAAGCTCCCTGTCCGCTCCTTCCGTTTTCCTCTCAAATTCAAAGCGCAAGGCTTTGAATTTGAAAAGGACGAGCAGCGGAGTGAGCGAGCTTTCGTGTTAATCACGGAAGCGAGGCGATACGGAGCATGCGAGGACGCCGCTCGCACACTTGCAGGGTGAGAAGTGTATTTTGCGAGGTACACGCCCCCGCAAAATACGGATTAGATTGGTTTTTCGCCGTGCCCGGCGAAAACTCTGCGAGGTCGAATAAAAAAGTGGAAATGCGTTTACGCATTTCCACTTTTTTCACATTTGATTCACAGTCTGTTGAATTATTCCCCGCCAAATGTGGTATCTTAACATCACACAAAAAAAAGTCGATTGCGAAAACAAATGCGGGTTTGCCTCGTGCCTTTTTCAAATCGTTTTTGACGCAGCTTTGCCGCGTCAAAAACACCATGAGGCGAGCAAGCGAGCCCTCGCATCGACCAAACGCGGCTTGTCCCCCGTAAGCCGCGTGCGATAAATGCGAGCGTCTCAATTGCGAAACATGTTTCGCAATTGACAAAAAAAGGAGGATATACACTATGGAAATCACTCTGGAAATGATCGACGCCGTCCGGGAGCGCACCGGCGCAAGCTACGCCGACGCGAAGGAAGCGCTGGAGAAGAGCGAGGGTAGCGTTCTTGACGCCATCGTCCTCCTCGAGAAAAAGTCTTCGGTCAACACCGACGAGATCATCGAGAAGATCAAGGCTCTGGTCAAGGAGGGCAACGTCAACAAGATCCGCGTCAAGCGCGGCGATCAGGTGCTGCTGACCGTGCCGGTCAACCTCGGCATCCTCGGCGGTCTGGTCGGCCTGGCCGCCGCTCCCCTGTGGAGCATCCTCGCGGCCGCCGCCGCGGCCTACGGCTTCGACTGTAAGTTCGAGATCGTCAAGGACGACGGCAGCTCCTCCGACGTGGAGTAAAGCAAACGGAAACGGGAAGAGAGAGTTCTCTTCCCGTTTTTGTGTTTATAGGGCCGAAAATGCATTGACTTTGCCCGTTCTTTGTACTATTCTATAAAAAAGGCAGAACAAGGAAAGGAATCGTTTATTGATGTACAAAGAGATCTTCACCCCCGGCCGCACGGAGCTGGCCGGCAACCATACCGACCACCAGCACGGCCGCATCCTCGCCTCCGGCGTCGACCTCGGGCTCTACGCCCGCTGCGAGGCCAACGACAGCCGCGTCATGCGCATCCGCTCCGAGGGCTTTGCGCCCTTCGAGGTCACGCTCGGCCAGCGGGATATCCGCCCGACCGAGTTCGGCTCCTCCAAGTCCCTGGTGCGCGGCGTCGCCGCCGCCTTTGAGGACCTCGGGCTGAAGGTCGGCGGCTTCGACGCGGAGCTGCGCAGCACCCTGCCCGCGGGCTCCGGCCTGAGCTCCTCGGCGGCCTTTTCGGTCATGATCGGCCGCATCCTCAACACCCTCTACAACAACGGCGAGGTCGACCCCGTTGTCATCGCGCGCGTTGCCCAGACGGCCGAAAACAGATACTTCGGCAAGCCCTGCGGCCTGATGGATCAGCTCGCCTGCTCGCTCGGCCACGCCGTGTACGTCGACTTCAAGACCAACGAGATCGAGCCGATCGTCGCCGACTTCGGCAGCATGGGCCTGCGCCTCTGCCTGACCGATACCGGCGGCAGCCACGCCGGGCTGGATTCGTCCTACGCCCGCATCCCCGCCGACATGATTTATGTCGCCAACCTCTTCGACCAGGGCGTGCTCGGCGACGTCGATCCCGCTGCCTTCTGGGCCCGCGGCTACTCCGCGTCCGACCGGCCGATCCGCCGCGCGATGCACTTCTTCGGCGAGAACGAGCGCGTGCCCAGGATGCGCGACGCGCTCAAGCGCGGCGACGGCGAAACTTACATGCGCCTGATGAACGAATCCGGCCGCTCCTCCGAGGAGCTGCTGAACAACATCGTCACCAGCGCCACCGGCGACACCAAGCTGCAGGAGGGCCTTGCGCTGAGCGCGAAGCTGCTCGAGGGCAGGGGCGCCTGGCGCGTCCACGGCGGCGGCTTCGCCGGCTGTGTGCAGGCGCTGATGCCCGCGGATTATTTCGATACCTACAAGGCCGGCATGGAGGCCGTCTTCGGCTCCGGCAGCTGCCGCGAGCTGCGCCTCGCCTGATCTCCGGAAATCCGCTTCTCAAGCAGCAAAAAACGGCATGATCTTCGGATCATGCCGTTTTTTCTGCCATTCGGACGCAGCCGCCCGCGGCGCTCACCAGCCCGTGTAGTCGAAGGTGAAGCTGCGGGGAACGCTGCCCGAATACTCCCAGTAACAGAGGGTCTTCGTCTCGTGGTCGATGCTGGAGAAATAGAAGCCCCAGATGTCCCGGAAGCTGTCGTCGTCGGCCGTGTAGGCGGTCTCCGGCGGGTATTCCTGCGCGTAGCAGGAGCAGAGGGTGTAGTCGCTTCTGAGATAGCAGTCCTCCGCCTCGCGCTGCGCGTCGGTCATCATAAAGTAGCTGAGCCGTCCGCCGTCGCCGAGCCCGTAGGTGGGATCGATGTGGAAGTTGTGCCCGTTGATTTTCACGTAACTCCACTGGTGCGAGGCGCGGTCGTAGCTGCGGTGCCCGCTCATGGTCGAGGCGTCCACGCCCGCCTGCAGCAGGAGGTAGGAATAGGCGACCGAGAACTCCTGGCAGATGCCGGTCCCCGTCGTCAGCACGCGATAACTGGAGAGGTAGTCCGCGTAGACGTCCGGTCTGGCGGCCTCGTAGTCGTAGACGTAGTGCCGCGCGAAGTATTCATAGAGCGCGAGCGCCTTTTCAAAGTCGGAGTAGTCGTCCTCGATGGTCTCGTTGAGGATGCCCTCGACCAGCGAGGCGAATTCCGCGATCCGCGCGGCGGCCTCCTCCTTCGGCAGCTTCCAGGTAAAGCTCGCCACGCCGTCGTTCACGGGATTGCTCCGGTCGTAGCAGTAGTCGATCAGCTCCGGCAGGACCGGGAAGCACTTGTCGGGAAACTGCCCCATGACCCAGTCATAGGTGAACTTGTCCGGGCAGGGGAAGCTATCCTCCCCGGCCATGACCGCGTCCACCAGCGCGTACCAGGCCTCGACCATCGGCTCGCCGAATAGGTCTCTCATGTAGGACGAGCAGACCTTGGGCTGAAAGCTGTAATGGCCGCAGATCACGGCCTCCTCGTCTTCGGGCTCGCCGTTCCCGGCTTCGGTCGTCTCGGTCGATTCCGGCGGCGTTTCGGTCTCGGCGGGCTCTTCGTCATAGATGCCGCAGTTCTCGGTACCGGTCGGCTCCGTCTCTGGCGGCGTCTCCGTCACAGCGGGCGCGGCGGTCGGTTCCGTGACGGTATCGGCGGCGCAGCCTGCCAGCATCGGCGCGAGCAGCGCCAGAGCCAACAGCAGAGCGATTGCTTTTCTCATGATATCTCCTTTCCCGGGACCTCTTCCCGGAAAACATACGATCCTCTTTTTTCTCAATCCTTTATAACGCGCCGTGCCGGAAAAAACAAACAAAGAATTCTTAAGCCGGGCGGAGTATGTTTCGGCGTCTGCAGATCCGGGTCCGCGGAACACAGAAAACAGACAAGCCCGGAGGCTTGTCTGTTTTAAAAGGAGCCGTATTATGATACGACAAATCATTCTTCCGCTTCAACGATCGGCGTTTTGACAGAGCTTCATTAATCGTTGCGCGCTCATGACGATCGCTTCACCCGTCGAAGCGCATCCAAGTGCTCTCGGAACAGGCGCGAGTCAGGCCCTGCCGCTCCGGCCGCGGCACCGGCCCCCTACAGTCCGTAGAAATCGAGAAAACGGCGGGTCTGCTCTTTGCTCGGCGCCGACAGCACCGCCTCCGTCGCCCCCTGCTCGATCAGTTCACCCCGCTGCAGGACGAACACCCGGTCGGCGATCCGGCGCGCCTGGGAGATGCTGTGGGTGATCAGCAGCACCGCGCAGCCCGTTTCTCCGCAGATCTCCCGGATCAGCTTCTCCGCCGCCAGCGTGGATTCCATGTCCATAGCCGTCGTCGGCTCGTCGAGGATCAGCAGATCATAGCGGTTCATCAGGATCCGGCAGAGCGCCATCCTTGCCGTCTCGCCGCCGGAGAGCTTTTTTGCGCTCTGTTTCGCGAGCGCGTCGATGGAGAGCGTCTTCATCAGCTCGGCCGCGCGGGTGCGGTCGGAGCCATTCGTCAGAATGTTCTTCTCCGTGCTCATGCGGAAAGGAAAGCTCTTTTGCGGCAGATAGCCGACGGAGCCTCCGGAGAGGATCGGTTTTTTCTCGTCTGCCCGCTCGATCCCGGCCAGGATCTTCGCATAGGTCGATTTGCCGCTGCCGTTCGGGCCGATGACCGCGGTGATCTGTCCCTCCGGCAGCTCCAGTTCCGGCAGCTCCAGCACTCTGCGCCTGCCGTAGGTCTTGGAAAAAGCCTTCGTCTTCATCGGCTCAGCCTCCCCTGCATCAGACTCAGCACGACGTTCACCAGCAGTGAAAGCGTCAGCAGGATCAGTCCAAGGGCGATGCCCAGCGTAAAGCTGCCGCGGTTGGTGTACATCATGATCGCGGTGGTCATGACGTTGGTCTTCCATGCGATCGCACCGCCGACCATGGCTACGGCGCCGACCTCGGCGATCGCGCGCGCAAAGCTCAGAAGATAGGCCGAGAAGATCGAATACAGGCACTCGTTGATCAGCAGCCTGTATTCCTTTATCCGGCCAAAGCCAAGTCCTCTGGTCGTTTCGCGCAAAGCCGGCGCGGTGTCGGCCACGAAGGTCTCCATGACGCCGACGATGATGGGGGTAATCAGCACGACCTGGGCGATGATCATCAGCTTCACCGTGAAGAGCAGATGAAGATGCCGAAAAGGCCCGACGCCGGAGAAAAGCATATAGAACAGCAGGCCGCAGACCACCGGCGGCATGCCGATGAGCGTGCGGTTGAGCACCAGCAGCACCTTACGGCCCGGAAAGCGCTCCGCGCCGAACAGGATCCCGAGCGGCACGCCGATGACAAGCGCGAGGATCGAGCTCGTCAGGCAGACCTTGCCTGTGGTCGAGAGGATATTCAAAAGCTCCGGATCGGCCGACAGGATCAGCTCGATCGCCTTTCGGATGGAAGAGCCCATACAACACAGTCCTTTTGAGAATAGCCGCGGAGTTGAACTCCGCGGCTATTATTCTACTTGATTTTCTGCCCGAAATCAACCCATGACGCCGTCGTTGGCAACGAAGGTCAGGAAGGTCGCCTTGTCGGTGAGGATGTAAGCGCCCATCTCCTCGGCCATGACGAGGCAGGCGCCCATGCCGGTGTTCGCGGAGACATACCAGTCGGTGTAGTCCTTAAAGCTCTCGGCTTCGGCGGTGATGCCCAGCTCCTCCGGCCAGAGGCTGATCTCCTTGGTGTGGGTGCCGGAGCCGTCGCCGCGGGAGATGAAGGTATACTTGCCGTCGGCGATGGCCTGGAAGGCGGCCTTGACGTCGGCGGCGTCACGGACGCCGGCCGGGTCGGCGGAGGGGCCGCAGAGCACGAAGTAGTTGTACATCCAGTTCAGGCGCTCGGCCTCCATGCCCTCGAGAATATAGGAGAAGCCCTCCTCGATGAAGGCCTCCTCCTGCTTCTTGGAGTGGACCAGGATCAGATCGGCGTTGCCCATCTTGGCGTTGGCGATGGACTTGCCGGTGCCGGCGGAGTAGACCTCGACCTCATAGCCGTACTTCTCCTCGAAGATCGGCAGCAGGTAGCCCAGCAGGCCGGAGTCGTTGACAGAGGTGGTGGTGGACAGGCGGATCTTCTTCGTCTCCTCGGTGGCGGCGGGGATCTCGGCGGTGGATACGGGACGGCCGTCCTTGAGATAGAAGAGGTACTCGCCGTACTGTTCAAAGCCGTAGTTGGCGGCCAGCTCCTGGCCCTCTTCGGACAGCAGCCAGTTGATCAGCGCCGCAGCGCCGACGGTGTTGAGCTCCACGTCCGTCACAGCGTTTCCGTCGGCGTCCGCAAAGGGCGCGTCCGGATTCACGGCCAGCAGGCTGTAATTGTTGATCATGGCGTCGTCCGCTTCCTTGAGGATGCAGGTGTCGACAACCAGTGCGGCCGGTTCGGGGGCCGGCTCTTCGGCGGGGGCCGGCTCTTCGGCCGTTGCGGGCTCTTCGGCGGGCGCGGGTTCCGCAGCGGGAGCCTCAGCGGGCTGCTCGGCAGGCTGTTCGGCGGGCTTCTCCGCCGGCGCGGCCGTTTGGCCGCAGGCGCAGAGCGCAAGGATCATGATGAGAGCCAAAAGCAGGGAAATCGTCTTCTTCATTTTCGTTCCTCCATAAAAAAATTCCTCCTTCCGCAAGCAAAACGGACGCAGCTTGCCTGCGCCGGCTCTGCTTTTCGGAAAGAGGCTCGTCCACCGCTTTCAAAAAGCGTACTATGACTATGCTATTTTATCATCCTGCTCCCGTTTTTTCAATCTTTTCTATCGACACCTTGTGCAAAACAGCACGAAATAACATGAAATCGTACGAAGAAACTCTCTATGCAGGAGCGCATTTTTGGAGTATGATAAAAGAGAAAAGCGGCGGGGAGGCGAAAGAAATGCAGATCACGGAAACATGGAGCGTCTCGTCGGGACGGATCCGCGATTTTTTTCTCACGCAGAACGACGCCCGCGAAAACGAGGACGGCAGTTTTTCCTTCGGTCAGTGTGAGGTTCGCGTCTCTCCGCTGCCGCCGCGCCGGGTGGGCCGCTTCTCCTTCCCGCAGACGCATCTGGTCTTCGACGGGCCGAAGGAGGATACGGAGACGATCCACCGGCGCTTCGTCCTGCAGTTCATCTCCGCCGGAGGATGACGGGAAAACTCAAAAAAACAGCCTGTGCGCTCGCAGGAAACGCGAGCCGCACAGGCTGTTTTTTTGTGGGACTTAAGGATCAGTCGTCCACGCCGATCATGACGTTGCTGGCCTTGATGACGGCATAGGCCTCGCCGCCGACCTTGAGGCCGAGCTCGCGGATCGAGGACATGGTGATGACGGAGCTGATGACAATGCCGCCGCCCAGGTCGATCTTGACGATGCCGTTGACCGCGCCGTCCTGGATCTCCACGATCGTGCCCTTGAGCTGATTTCTCGCGCTGAGCTTCATGAAGAGGATCTCCTTTCCAAGTGGTTGTAACGCGGGTATTGTATCCCAAGCCTCCCCGTTCTGCAAGCGCGGAAGGAAAGCCTGTGCGAAACGGGATGAAACGATATGAAATCAGACGGCGAGCTCGCCTCCGACGCGCGTTCCGACCGTTTCCGCCTCGGCAACGGCCGAGTCCGCCAGATCGTGCACCCGATGGCAGTTCCCCGCGAGAAACAGCCAGTCGGGATCTCCGAGTCCCCGCACAAGCTCCCGATCCGGGATCAGGCCCAGCGCGGTGACAAGCGTGTCGCAGGGCAGAAGCTCCTCCGCGCCGCTGTCCAGATGCCGCAGCGTGACGCCGCAGATCCTCCCTTCGCCGTGGATCGCCGAAACGGTCGTGCGGCAGCGTATCGGGATCCGATATGGCTCAATGCAGCGGCGGACATTCCGCGCCATGCCGCCGCAGCGGGATTCCTTCTCGATAACGGCGATCACATGCTTTCCGGCCAGCACGAACTGCCGGGCCATGATCAGCCCCAGATCCCCGCTTCCGAGGATCAGCACTTCCCGTCCGAGGTCCTGCCCGCGCAGGTTCATCATCTCCTGCGCCTGCCCGGCGGTGAAGATCCCGGCGGGACGCGTGCCCGCCACGGGAAGGGAGCCGATGCTCCTCTCGCGACAGCCGGCGGCCAGGATCAGGCGTTCAAAATGCAGTTCGGTCAGGCCGCCGCGGTCGGACAAAACGGCGGTTCTGTCGCCGCGGACCTTCAGCACCTCCGTGCCGAGGGCAAGGCGAACGCCGGTGTGCGCCAGCCGCTCCGTGATCCGGTCCGTGTACTCCGGGCCGCTCAGCTCCATGCCGTAAGTCGCAAGCCCGAAGCCTTCATGCAGGCATTGCGGCAGAATGCCGCCGGGCTTCTCACGGCGGTCGACAAGCAGGATATCCCGACAGCCCGCCTCCCAGGCGGAGAGAGCCGCCGCGATCCCGGCCGCGCCCGCGCCGACGATCAGAAGCTCAGTCTTCATGCCGACCGCCTCCCAACACCTCGGAGCCCGCGCCGTCCTTGGTGACCGCGTCCTCCGGGACGCCCAGCTCCCGAGCGAGGAGCGCGAGAAGCTTTTGCTGGCAGCGGCTGCCCTGACAGCGGCCCATGCATGCGCCGGTGCGCCGCTTGACGGCGTCCAGCGTCGTGGCGCCGCGGCGGATGGCCTCGAGCACCTCCGCCTTTGTGATATCCTCGCAGCAGCAGACGACTTCGCCGTAATCGGGATCGGAGCGGACGGCCGCGGCTCGCTGCTCCCAGCTCATGCCGCGCGCTTTTTTGATCCCTCTTCTGCGGGGGTCGAAGCGCTCGTTGGGGCCAGCGTTCAGAAAGGCGGCTGCCTTTTCCGCCGCGAAACGCCCCAGCTCGTCGGCACAGGTAAGGCCGGGCGTCTTGATGCCGATCATGCTCCAGAAGCCGGGCGCGGGGTTCTCGATCACAAAGCTGCCGATGCTGCTGCCGTCCTCCCGCCGGGGATTCGGGCGCACCGCGGCAAAGGAACGGATGAGCTCGCCGAGATCCAGACCGGGCAGAACGAAGGCCGCGCGCTCACGGACGAAGTCGATTCCTCTTTCACTCACGGCGAAATCGAGCTCGTTGGCCCGCTCCGAGGGACCGAGGAGCAGACTGCCCTCCACCGTGGGCACGGCGTTAAAGCCCTTGCCTCCGTCTTCCGGCTCATACTGGATGATGTGCGTCGGTTTATTGGCCGCCGCCCTGTCCAGGATCAGATAATCCGCCCCGTCGGGGACGATGTGTACCTCGGAGGGGAACAGCAGCTCCTGTACCCTGTCGGCGTAAAGTCCCGCGCAGTTGAGCACAGCCCGGCAGGCAAAGACCTCCCGATCGGTCTCGATCCGATAGCCCTCCGCCGTTTTCCGGATGCCCAGCACGCGGTTGTTGAGGAATAGCTCCGCGCCGTTGGCCGCCGCGTTTTCCACGGCCGCGATGCCCAGCTCCCAGGGGTTGACCGTCCCGGCCGTCGGCGCGTACAGGGCTGAGGTGACTCCTGCTGTGAGAGAAGGCTCGAGTTCCCGCGCCTCCTCCCCAGAGAGCAGGCGCAGGCCGGGAACGGCCATGGACAGACCGTTTTTGTACTTCTCCCGCAAAACCGCGTCGGCCTTTTCTCCGCAGCTCAGCATCAGCGAGCCGCAGCGGGAAAAGGGCACGTCCAGCTCTGCGCAGAGCTCGGCGAAACGGGCATTGGCCCGGACGGTCATCTCCGCCTTGAGTGTGCCGGGCTTGTGGTCATAGCCCGGGTAGACAATAGCCGTGTTGGCGCGGGAGACGCCGGTACAGACGTCCTCCCGCGCCTCGATCAGCGCGATATGCAGTTGCCGGCGGCACAGGTTCCGGGCCGCAAAGCAGCCGAGCAGCCCTCCGCCGATCACAACAAGGTCAAAGCCGCGCATCAGAACACGTCGATGATCTCACCGGGGCAATCGAGCGTATAGCCGCCCATGGCTTCGATCCGTTCGCGGAACTCCCGGCTCCTGAGCGTGCGGATGAGTTGCTTGACCAGCCCCGTGTTCCAGACCTTCTCCGGGATCAGCAGATCGTATTCCTCGACACAGATCGGCAGAAAATCCAGATCATAGAGCTTCGCCGCGGAATAGATGCCCATGCCCGCGTCCGCGCTGCCCCCGGCGATCTGCACGGCGACGGCGTTGTGGGTCACTTCCTCGCGCTCATAGCCGTACACCCGGTCGGGATCGACGCCTTCCTTCTGGCACAGATAATCCGTCAGGACGCGCGTGCCGGAGCCCTTCTGGCGATTGACATAGCGCACGCCGTCCCGGGCGATGTCCGCGAAGCTGCCCAGACCGAGGGGATTTCCCTTCTGCAGCATCAGCCCCTGCTGACGCCCCACGCAGCGCACCAGATACACGCCGCCGTGCGGGAAGTATTTCTTGATATACTTCCGGTTGTATTCACCGGTCTCCGTATCCAGCAGGTGGATGCCCGCCGCATGGGCCTCGCCGCGGCGGACGGCCATGATGCCGCCCATGGAGCCGACGTGGGCGGAGGAGAGGAAGATGCGGCGGTCCTCCCGGTGGATCAGATCCGTCAGCTCGTCCAGAAGCGGGTCGTGGCTGCCGATGACGACCAGCGTATTTTTGAGCTGTCCCTTGTCCTTGAGAAGCCGGATGCGGACCTCCTCGCCCGCTGTATAGCCCTCTTTGCCCTGCGGCACCTCCAGCATGCCGTCCGCCTTCATGAAGGAAGACACCACGCCGCTGCCGCGCGGCAGGGGGGAGGCCATCAGAGAATCGCCCACATAGCCCATGCGCAGGCGCACGTATTCCTGGTATTTCAGGCCGGACACGACCGGGCGCGTCAGCTTGGCGCGGGTGCGGCTGCCTCTGTCGTTTTCCCGCCCGTACCAGGCGTCGATCAGCGGCTGCAGGAATTCATCGATCACGATGATGCCGGACACCGGGTAGCCGGGCACACCCAGGATCGGCTTGGCGCGGCGAAGGCCCAGGATCGCGGGCTTGCCGGGCTTGATGGCGATGCCGTGATACAGAACCTCGCCGATCTCCCGGACGGCAGCGGTGGAATAATCGTCCCGACCGGCAGAGGAACCGGCGTTGAGGATCACCATATCGCATTCGTCGGCCGCCCGGGCGACCATATCCCGGATCGCGTCGAACCTGTCCGGCACGATGGGGTAGGTCCTTGGCTCCGCGCCCCATCCTCTCAGCATGGCGGAAAAGATGGAGGAGTTGAATTCCAGAATCTCGCCGGGCTTCGGGTCCGCGCAGGGCAGGATGATCTCGTCGCCGGTGGGGATGATGCCCACAACAGGTCTGCGGATGACTTCTGCCTCGAGAACGCCGCCTGCGATCATGGCGCCGATCGCGGCGGGCGTGATTTCCATGAAGCTCGGCAGGATCATCTCCCCGGCGCAGATATCCTCGCCGATCTGGCGGATATGCTGCCAGGGCGCCGCGGCGGCGTGGATCGTGACGCTGCCGTCGTCGTTCCTGACGAGATCCTCCACCATGATGACCGCGTCGCAGCCATCGGGGATCGGGTCGCCGGTATCCACAACGACGAACTGTCCGGGGCGGAGCGTGACAGGCGTGGTCTCGGTGGCGCCGAAGCTGTCCCCGGCATGAAGGGCGATTCCGTCCATGGCGCTGGCCGCGTAGTGCGGGGCGTTGATGCTGGCGTAGACCGCCCGGGATGTAATGCGGCCGTATGCCTCCTGAACCGGGACGGTCTCGACCTGCATGGAAAAGCCGTTTTCCTGCAGCTTCCGGAGGTATTCTCTTTTCGCCTGTTCCAGCGGAATATTGGTCAAGTATTCAAAGCCCATTTCATAATCCTTTCCTTATAGGCTCCCCTGCAAGGGGAGCTGTCGCGTCGCCGCGACTGAGGGGTTAGCTTTCCTTATCGGCCCCTTTGCCTGAAGGGGGCTGTCCGGCCACAGGCCAGACCGGGGGGATGTCTCAGTATGGATAAACCTGTATCTGCGCGCCTTTGGACAGGCCTTCGCAGTCGCGCTCTATGATGAAATAGCCGTCCGCGCCGGCAAGCTGTGTGATCAGCCCCGCCTTGGAGCGGATGGGCGCGGCCAGCAGCCGCCCGTCCTCTCTCCGCAGATGGCAGGCGGTGATCTGCTCCCGCCCGTGGTTGGCGCCGACGCTCTCCGTCAGCTCCGCGGTGACGGCATATTCCTCCTGCGCTCTTCCCTCCAGACGCTTGAGAAGCGGCAGCACGAACAGCTGCGCCACAAAGCAGGCCGCTACGGGATGCCCGGGAAGGCCGATCAGGGGCTTGTTGCCCGCCTTGCCGAGAATCGTCGGCTTGCCGGGCTTGACGGCGATGCCGTGCAGCAGCAGCGCGCCCATCTCTTCTATGATGCGGCAGGCTGCGTCCTTGACGCCCACGCTGCTGCCGCCGGAGAGAATGACCGCATCGCACTCGCCTGCCGCCTGCCGTACCTTCCGGCGCAGCAGCGTCTCGTCGTCCACAACGATCCCGTACCCGACGCTCTCCGCGCCGAAGTCTCTCAGCATGGCGGTAAGCAGCGGCGTGTTCACGTCGCGCACCTGGCCGGGGCCCGGCGTCTCGTCGGGCGGCACCAGCTCGTCTCCGGTGGAGATCACGCCGACCTTCACTCTGCGTGAAACGCTCACTGTCGTCTTTCCGACGGCGGCCAGCGCGCCGACGTCCTGGGGCGTCAGCACGCGCCCGGCCTTCAGGATCGGCTTGCCGGGGTACACGTCGTCGCCGCGAAAGATGAGGTTCAGGCCCGGCGCGCCGGGCTTGAGGATGCCGACCGTGCCGTCGCCGTAGTCCTCGGTGTATTCGATCATCACCGCGCAGTCCGCGCCCTTGGGGATCGCCCCGCCCGTGGGAACGTAGGCGCAGGCATCCCGGGGAAGACTGAAATCAGCGCCCTGGCCCATGAGGACCTCTCCCTTTACCTCCAGGATCGCCGGGATGGCGTCCGAGCAGCCGAAGGTGTCGGCCGCGCGGCAGGCGTAACCGTCCACCGTGGAGCGGTCGAAGTCCGGGACGTATTCCTCCGCCGTGATATCTTCCGCCAGCACGCGGCCCGCCGCCTCCGTATAGGAAACGGTCTCCGCCTCAGCCAGCGGCTTGAATTCCTTTGGGATCATCGCCAGCACTTCTGCCGGCGTTTTGACTTCCAGCATGGCTTATACCTCCGCCACGATCTTGCCCAGATCGCGGTAATCGTTGCCGGAGAAGGCCTTGATCTCCTTTTTGAAGGCCTCGGAGCGAAGGATCTCCAGCAGCGTCTCCCCCTCGTCCGTCTCCAGAAATTCCCGGTGTACGGCCAGGTCGAAGCGCTCCTGCAGCAGGGGGATAAAGTCAAGGCCTTCGATCTGCCGGGAGATCCGCTCCGTTCCGACGGCGAGATCCGCCTCGCCCGCCGCAATGGCCGCGGCCATCGTCAGGTGCGATTTCATCTCGCGCTCGTAGCCGGCGACCATCCGCTTGTCCAGGCCCATCCGGTGCAGCTGCCCGTCGAGCAGCACGCGCGCGCTGGAGCCGGGACGGCGGTTGAGCACGGAGATATCGCGCCGGGCCAGGTCCCGCCAGCCGCGGATCTCCTTGGGATTGCCCGCGGCCACGTAAAAGCCCTGCGTCCGGTAGGAGATGTTGATCAGCGCGGTCGGCACGCCGGGAAGGAGCTTTTTCACGAAGGGCGCGTTGAAGCTCTTCTCCTCCGCGTCGTAGAGATGGCAGGCCGCGGCGTCCACACGCCCCTCGTACAGGGCGAGAAGCCCCTCGAAGCTGTTGAGATAGACGCGCTGGGCGGTGACGTCCTGCTGGTGCAGAAAGCTCGCGAGGATATCCAGCACCACGTCCTGGCCGGAGATGACAAGCGCGGCGCTGTCTCCCGGCTCCGGATGCAGCAGCGCGCTCTTGAGCTCCACCCGCCGGACCGGCTGCACGCTCTGCTCGTGCCGGGAGCGCGCGATATAGGCGTCCACGTCGTCCTGCGTGAAGCGCACCTTCCGGCCGATCTTGTAGGAGTTGATCTCGCCCCGGCGGATCAGCTCGTAGATCGTGGATTTGCTGACATGGAGGATCTGCGCGACCTCCTGGGTGGACAGACTTTTGTTCTGAGACATTTCCTGATCACTCCCTGCGGCCTTCGCCGTAGTGTTTCCTATCAGTATTATAACGATTCCATTTCGAGTTAACAAGCCGTTCGGGAATGATTCTTACGTTTTGTTTCGTATTGTTTCATACCGTTTCGCGCAAACATCGCTTTCGTTTCCGGCCGGTTACATTCTTTTTGGTATCAGTTCGCACGGAAAAACGGAGCCTTTCCCCTCTTTGCGCCTCCCGTCCGCTATAATGTAGGCAGTGGAAAAGAACTTCCCGATCCAAATCCCAACATTCTATTCAGGAGGTAATTTCATGAGCGACGCATACTATGAGAAAATTGCAAGAATCAACCTGAGCACGGGCGAGATCAAGGCCGAACCCCTGGACCTCGCGCTGGCCAAGAAGTTCATCGGCGGCCGCGGCCTGGGCACCAAGATCCTCTACGACGAGGGTGTCGCCGCCGTCGATCCCCTCTCCCCGGACAACAAGCTCGTCTACATCACCGGCCCCATGACCGGCTCCAACTCCCCCTCCTCCGGCCGTTACATGGTCGTGACCAAGTCTCCGCTGACCGGCATGATCGCCTGCGCCAACTCCGGCGGCATCTGGGGCGCGAAGCTGAAGTTCGCCGGCTGGGACGCGCTGATCGTCGAGGGCGTCGCTCCCGAATGGAGCTACCTCTACATCGAGGACGACAAGATCGAGATCCTTGACGCGAAGGAATATCTCGGCGTTCTGAGCGAAGAGCTCGACGACAAGCTCAAGGAAAAGCACGGCAAGGACTGCTCCGTGCTGAACATCGGCCCCGCCGGTGAGAAGCAGGTCCTGCTCTCCTGCGTCATGAACGACAAGGACCGCGCCGCCGGCCGCTCCGGCACCGGCGCCGTCATGGGCAGCAAGAAGCTCAAGGCCATCGTCGTCAAGGCCAGCCGCAAGCAGCTTGACGTGATCGCGGACGTCGAAGCGCTGAAAGAGGCCAACAAGAACTGCCTCAAGATCATGACCGACAACCCGCTTACCGGCGCCGGCCTGCGCGCCCTCGGCACCGCCTCCCTCGTCAACGTCATCAACGGCATCGGCGCCCTGCCCACCAAGAACTGGCAGGAGAGTTACTGCCCCACCGCCGACAAGTTCTCCGGCGAGACCCTGGCCGAGAAGTACCTGGTCAAGCCCGGCGCCTGCTTCCACTGCCCGATCGCCTGCGGCCGCATCATCAAGCACGACGACAAAATCGTCGGCGGCCCCGAGTACGAGCCGCTGTGGGCCTACGGCAGCGACTGCGGCAACGACGACCTCTGGGCCATTGACGAGGCCAACCGCCTCTGCAACGAGTACGGTCTGGACGCCATCGGCGTGCCCTGCACCATCGCCGCCGCGATGGAGCTCTATCAGAACGGCTGCATCAAGGAAGAAGAGTGCGACGGCGTGCCTCTCGAGTGGGGCAGCGCCAAGGCCATCATCGAGTGGACCCGCCGTATGGGCGATCCGCAGAGCCCGCTTGCCAAGCTGATGTCTGCCGGCTCCGTCCGCCTCTGCGAGGCCTATGGTCACCCCGAGTTCTCGATGAGCGTCAAGAAGCAGGAGATCCCCGCCTACGACGCCCGCGCCATCCAGGGCATCGGCATCAACTACGCCACCGCCAACTGCGGCGCCGCCCACGTCCGCGGCTACATGATCGCGCCCGAGGTGCTCGG
>JAFZQE010000034.1 GCA_017552325.1 Oscillospiraceae bacterium | reverse complement strand
GTCCTTGGAGCTGGCGGCGACGATGACCTCGCCGTACTTTTTGGCCTCGGCGATGGCCTTCTTGGACCAGGCGCCGGTCTCGATGTAGACGGCCTTGCCGTTCTTCATCAGGTTCCAGGGGATGGCCGCGAACTGGAGCGTCGCGCCGCCCTGCATGAAGATCACCTTGTAATTGTCGGGGATGTTCATCAGCGCGCGCAGATCGGCCTCCGCCTCGTCGACGATCTGCTGGAAGACCTTGGAGCGGTGGGACATCTCCATCACGCACATACCGCTGCCGCGGTAGTTCATCATTTCGTCCCGGATCTCTTCCAGAACGGGTTCCGGCATCATGGCGGGGCCGGCGGAGAAGTTGTAGGTACGACCGTAATTCATGCTGGGTTCCTCCTGTTTATTATGATTTGTTGAGTTTATTGCACAGATCGCTCAGCGCGTCGCCGAGCGCTTCTTCAAAGCTGGGGTGCGGACGCATCGCCCGCAGGAGCTGCCGGGGATTCATATGATTGGCGATCGCCTCGCTGATCTGGGAGATCATGTCGGAGGCGTTGGGGCACATCAGCTGCGCGCCAAGGAGCTCGCCGGTCCCGGCGTGCGCGAGGACCTTCATGAAGCTGCGGCCCGGGTTGAGCACCAGGGTGCGGGCGTTGCCGCCCATGACGCATTTGCCGACTTTGACCGGGATGCCGGCGGCCTTGGCCTCGGCCTCGCTGAGGCCGACGGCGGCGATCTCCGGCCGGCAGTGGATGCAGTTGGGCACCAGGCTGAGGTCGCGCTTCTCCTCGCAGCCGGCGAGCAGATCCGCAAAGGCCTCGCCCTGCGCGGCCGCCATGTGCGCGAACTGCACCTGGCAGGCAGCGTCGCCGATGGCGTAAACGCCGGGGATCGAGGTCTCGAAGCGCCCGTCGACCCTGAGCAGCGGCCCTTCCTTTTCCGGCTGCAGCCCTTCGGCGAAGAGCCCCTCCAGACAGGGACGGCGGCCGACGGCGCAGATGACGCCCTCCGCGGCGACTGCTTCAACGCCGCCTTTGGTCTCGCAGGAAACCGAGAGGCCGTCCTCCGTCTCCTCGATGCGCTGCACGCGGGCGTTGGCGAGGACGCGCACGCCCTGCTTTTTCAGCTGCATAGCCAGGTTCTGCCCCAGCTCGCGGTCCATGTTCGGCAGCAGCCGGTCGAGCGCCTCGACGACCGTGACGTCAACGCCGAGGTCGGCATAGAAGCAGGCGAATTCGACGCCGATCACACCGCCGCCGATGATGACGAGCGAGCGGAACATCTTGCCGTCGCTCTCCAGGATGTCGTCGCTGTCAAGCGCGAGCTCAATGCCGGGGATCGGCGGGCGCACCGGAGCGGCGCCGACCGCGATCAGGATCGCGTCGGCCGTGCAGACGCTCTTTTCGCCCTCCGGCCCGGTGATCGTGACCTCATGCGGGGCGCTGATCTGCGCGCGGCCGCGCAGCAGCGGGATCTTCGCCGCCTTCAGCAGGCTCTCCACGCCCTGGGACAGGGTGCGCGAGACCTCGCGCTTGTGGGCGAAGATCTCGCCGATATCGGCGCGCAGTCCCTCGGCGTGGATGCCGAAGGCCGCGCCCTCCCTGGCGGCGTGATAGAGCTCGGAGGCGTGCAGCAGGGTCTTGGTCGGCACGCAGCCGCGGTTGAGGCAGGCGCCGCCCGTCTCCCGCGCCTCGACGACGGCGGTCTTGAGGCCGTGCTTCGCCGCGCGCAGGGCGGCGGTATAGCCGCCGGGGCCGGCGCCGATCACCAGAAGCTGATAGTCGGCCATCTCAGCCCTCCGGCTTCTGCCAGCGCAGCACGGGGCTGCGCGCGGCGCGCACCTCGTCCGGGCGGCCGATCTGGGCGGCATGCGGAGCCTCGTGCATATAGGCCGGATCTTTGTAGCCCAGCTCGTAGAGCGCGCGGAAGATGTCCGCGGCCCAGTCGAGGGTCTCCTTGCTCTCGGTCTCGGTCGGCTCGAGCATCAGCGCCTCGTGGACGATCAGCGGGAAGTACATCGTGGGCGGGTGCATGCCGTAGTCGATGAGGGATTTCGCCACGTCGAGGGCGCTGACGCCGGTCTCCTTCTTGAAGCGGCTGAGATCGAGCACGAATTCGTGCATGCAGACGCGGTCGAAGGCGAGGTCGAAGCTGCCCTGGATGCGGCGCATCAGATAGTTCGCGTTCAGCACGGCGTTGCGCGCCGCCTCGGGGATGCCCTCGCGGCCGAGGCTCATCAGATAGCTCAGCGCGCGCACGACCACCAGGAAGTTGCCCGCGAAGGCGCGCACCTGGATGTGGCCGGGCTCGTCCATCAAGGCGGAGGCGGGCAGGAATTCCTTCAGGAAATCCTTGCAGCCGACGGCGCAGGCGCCGGGGCCGCCGCCGCCGTGCGGGGTGGCGAAGGTCTTGTGCAGGTTCATGTGGATGCAGTCGAAGCCCATGTCGCCGGGCCGGACGACGCCCATGACCGCGTTGAGGTTCGCGCCGTCGTAGTAGCAGAGACCGCCGGCCTCATGCACCAGGCGGGTGATCTCGAGGATGTTCTCGTCGAAAATGCCGACGGTGTTGGGGTTGGTGAGCATCAGGCCCGCGGTGTCCTCGCCGAGCACGGCCTTCAGCGCCTCGAGATCGACGCAGCCGTTCGGCGCGGAGGGGATGTTCACGACCTCGAAGCCGCACATCGCGGCGGTGGCGGGGTTGGTGCCGTGGGCGGAGTCGGGGACGATGATGCGGCGGCGCTTCGTGTCGCCGCGCTTTTCATGGTACTGCTTGATCAGCAGCACGCCGGTGAATTCGCCGTGCGCGCCGGCGGCGGGCTGGAAGGTCATGCCCTGCATGCCGGTCAGCTCGTAGAGATATTTCGCGGCGGTGTCCAGCACCTCGCGGCAGCCCTCGACCGCGTAGGCCGGGGCCAGCGGGTGCACGCCCGCGAAGCCGGGCAGGGCCGCCATGTCCTCGTCGATGCGGGGATTGTACTTCATCGTGCAGGAGCCCAGCGGGTAGAAGCCGCAGTTGACGCCGTGCACGCGGTGGTTGAGCTCGGTGTAGTGACGGGAGACGTCGACCTCACTCAGCTCCGGCAGAGCAGGCGCCGTTTCGCGGCGGAGGCTCTCCGGCAGCTCGACGGTCTCGACATCGCATTTCGGCAGCAGGTCGCTGTGCCGGCCTTTCACGCTCTTTTCAAAGATCAGCTTCATCCGGCCAGCACCTCCTTCACGATGTCGACCGCCCGGTCGAGCTCTTTGCGGCTCGCTTTCTCGGTGGCGCACCAAAGCACGCCCTCCTCGACCGGCAGTCCGCCGAGGATGCCCGCGTCCTCGAGGGCTTTGAGCGCCTCGTCCCGGCGGGGCAGGGTCGTGACGAACTCGTGGAAGTATTCACCCGTGTACACGAGGGACACGCCCTCATGCTCACAGAGCTTCCGGCACAGATAATGCGCCTTGGCCATGCTCTGGCGCGCGGCCTCGGCCAGGCCCTCCGGGCCCATGACGGACAGATACACCGCCGCCGTCAGCGCGCAGAGCGCCTCGTTGGAGCAGATGTTGCTGCTGGCCTTCTCGCGGCGGATGTGCTGCTCGCGGGCCTGCAGGGAAAGCACGTAGGCGCGCTCGCCGCGGCTGTCGACCGTCTCGCCGACGATGCGGCCGGGCAGCTTGCGCATGTGCTTGGCCGTCGTGGCCATGAAGCCGAGGTAGGGGCCGCCGAAGCCGAGCGGCATGCCGAGGGACTGTCCCTCGCCGACGGCGACGTCCGCGCCGCAGTCGCGCGGGGTCTTCATGACGCCGAGGGCGATGGGGTTTACGCCCATGACGAACATCGAGCCGTTTTCGTGCACGAGCGCGCCGAGCGCCTCCGCGTCCTCAAACTGGCCGTAGAAGTTCGGCTGCTGGACGTAGAAGGAGGCGATCTCCGGCGTCAGCATCGCGCGCAGCGCCTCGATATCGGTTTTGCCGTCCTTCGCCGGCACGACGCGCAGCTCGTCGCCGGTGCCGTAGCAGTAGGTGCGCACGGTGTTGATCGTGTCGGGGTGGGCGGCGGCGGAGATCAGCGTGACGCGGCGCCTGCGGTCGCGGCACATGGCGGCCGCCTCGGCGGCGGCGGTCGCCCCGTCGTAGACGGAAGCGTTCGACACGTCCATGCCGGTCAGCTCGCAGATCATCGTCTGATACTCAAAAATGGACTGCAGCACGCCCTGGCTCATTTCGGCCTGGTAGGGCGTGTAGGCGGTGAGGAATTCTTCCTTCGCGGGGATGGAGCGGACGACGGCGGGGATGTAGTGGTCGTAGGCGCCCGCGCCGCGCAGGACCGTGGGGAAGAGGCGGTTTTTGGCCGCCATGGCCTCCATCGCGCGGCTCATCGCCAGCTCGCTCATGCCCTCCGGCAGATCGAGCGGCCGCTCGAGCAGCATCTCCTGCGGCACGTCGCGGTACAGCGCCTTCCAGTCCTCCGCGCCGACGGCGCGGAGCATCTCCTGCCGCTGCTCCGGGGTGGATGGGATATAACTCACAGGCGTTCCTCCCTTTGCTTCGGTGTGTTCACGGATCCTGTTCCCGGATCAGCGCAAGCGCCTCGTCCGGGGAAACGCAGTCGGCGAACAGATCCGGCCACACCTCGTTCATGTAGTACAGGTAAGTGGTTTCTCCGTTCATGTACGGATTGTCGAAGGTGGAGTTGCAGCCCTCGGGAACGATCACGTCATAACCGCGCTCGAAGGCGGACTTCACGGTGGCGTCGATGCAGAAATTCGTCTGCAGACCGACGATCATCAGCGTGTCGTCCTCCGAGGCCTCCAGGTACGCGGTGAAGTCCTTGTTTCCGAAGCAGCTGTTGATCGTCTTGACGAAGACCTTCTCACCCTCTCGCGGCGCGACCTCGTCGGCGATCTCAAAGGCCTCGTCGCCGACGGAAAAGCCCGTGCCGGGGCCGGCGTCGTGCTGGACGTAGATGACTTCGACGCCGTTTTCCCGGGCCGCTCCGATCAGCGCCGCGATGTTTTTCCGAAGGCCGTCAAAATTGTAGAGCTCGTCGTCCATCAGCGCTTTCTGCATGTCGATGACGATCAGTTTCATACACGAACTCCTTTCTGCCCCTTCCGGGGCGGGGCTCACTCGTTGGCGCAGAAGGCCTCGTAGTCCTCGGCCTCGAGCAGATCCTCGGTGTCGGTGATGTTCTCGACCTTGATGATCCAGGCGCCGTAGGGATCCTGGTTGAGCATCTCCGGCGCGTCGAACAGTTCCTCGTTGACGGCGCAGATGGTGCCGGTGACGGGGCAGATCAGCTCGCTGACAGCCTTGACGGACTCAACGTCGCCGAAGGACTCGCCCGCGGTGGTCTCGTCGCCCTCCTGGGGCAGGTTGATGAACACCACGTCGCCCAGGGCGTCCTGCGCGAAGTCGGAGATGCCGACGACGGCGACGTCGCCTTCCATGCGCAGCCATTCATGGGATCTGGTATACTTCAGCTCAGTGGGGAAATTCATGATGATTACCTCCGTATTTAAATTTATTGAATTCCTTTTTGGCTCCCCTGAAAGGGGAGCTGTCGCGGCGCGTTTCCCGCAAGCGCCGCGACTGAGGGGTTTAAACCCTTCCGTCACGGCTCCGCTGCGCGTCGCCGTGCCGCCTCCCCTTTCAGGGGAGGCTTTTGCTCAGAAGCCGACGCGGCCGGCGAAGCTCTCGAGCGTGTCGAGGAAGGCCTCGTCCCTGAAGCAGTAGCGCATCTCGGTGTAATCCTTGCGCAGGCGGGAGATCTCGTCGCCGATGGGCGTGCCGTTCCTGATGCAGTCGGCCATCAGGGCCGCGAGCCGATCGAACTCGGCCGGGCCGAAGCCGAAGCGGGTCATCTCGCTCACGCCCAGGCGCAGCGCGCCGGAAGCGGTGAAGCCCTCCTCGTCGGGCAGCGCCTGATAGTTGACGATGACATTGTTGTTCTCCAGGCGGCGGGCGACCTCCGCGCCGCTGCCGTAGCCGACGCGCACCAGCACCTGGTGGGTCTCGGTGTAGTCGACGGCGGGATCGCCGCAGACCTCCAGGCCCTGCGCCTTGAGCGCCTTTGCGAAGTGCTTGGCGTTTTCGATCACGGCCTTCTGGAATTCGTCCCTGAAGGCGTTCATCTCATAGGCCGCCATCAGCAGGCCGAGCTGGGTGCCGAGGTGGTGGTTCGAAACGCTGCCGGGGAAGGCGCGGTTCTCGATGGTCTTCCACAGGCCGTACTTGAGCTCGTCCTCTTTGTAATTGACCGCGATCACGCCGCGCTGCGGGCCGAAGAAGGTCTTGTGCGTGGAGCCGGTGACGATCTCGGCGCCCTCCTCGAAGGGCTTCTGGAAGTGATCGCCGACGAGGCCGAGCACGTGCGCCATGTCGTACATGATCGTGGTGGGGATCTTCTGCTCGTCCACGAAGCGCCGGATCTCGGCCACGGGCTCCTTGTGGACGATCATGCTCTTGCCGAAGATGATGAACTCGGGACGGTACTGGTCGATGAGCTTTTTGGTCTCCTCGACGTCGGTTTTGTAGATGTTGTCTTTGCAGACCGGGAAGTTGACGATCGCGCTGCGCTCGGTGACCGGGTCGACGGCGATGTAGTCGTGCAGGGCGCCCATCGGCTGGGCGGAGAGGTGGCCGCCCTTGATGATGTGGTTGTTCATCACGTAGCCGAGGCGCTCGGGCGTGCGGCGGCGGTCCAGGCGGTTCTTCCAGTCCATCAGCGCGGAGAACACGGCGGTGTTGGCCATCTGGCCGCTGATGACGCGGGTCTCGACCTCGGTGCAGCCGAAGTACTTGCGCATCTCGTCGACCAGCAGGCGCTCGACCTCGTCGATGAAGTCGGTGCCCTGGTAGTAGAAGACGTCCTTGTCGTAGAAGGAGCGGACCTTCTTGTGCTCGGCGTAGCGGCAGCTCGGGTCGCTGGCGCAGAGCAGCTGCACGGCGCGGCTGGGCGTGCTCTCGGAGGGGATCAGGTTGACGCAGCGCCGCTGGCGCCAGATGTGGTTGCTCTCGGCACGCAGCAGCAGGTTCAGCGGCGGCGTGGCCTCATAGACGACCTCGGGCGCTTCCACCACGGTGCCGTAGATGATCGGGCGGGCGTAGGGCGGCGCGAGGTTGTCCAGGTGCCGCTCGGGGATCACGGCGCGCAGACGGCGGCCGCGGACGTCGACCTCGACGGGCTCGTCGTCCAGGATGTCGGAATCGACGTAGCAGTTGCCGATGGAGCGCTTGAGCACCTCGTCGTCGCCGGCCATCCAGATCTGGTTGTCGTTGCTGTAGTAGGGCACCATCGTGCCGCTGGTGACCCAGCCGACCTCTTTGCCCTTGTAATAGACGGGCATGCCGGCGCGGATGACGCCGCGGTCGAGCAGGGTGATGGGGCGGATGCGGCGCGGCAGGGCGGCCATGTCGCTGAAGTCGCGGTTGAGGATGCGCTTGAAGGCGTCGCTCTGCTTCTGCAGCGCCTCGCGGCCGATAAAATCGCCCTTGAGCGGGGAGAAGCTGACCGCGAAGCGGGCCAGCGGCACCGCGAAGATCGGGATCGGTTCCCCGGCGGGGTCGAGCCCCAGCTCGTGGCCGTAGAGCGGCAGGCCCGCCTCGAGGCGCAGGGTGTCGCGCGCGCCGAGGCCGGCGGGACGGGCGCCCATCTCGATCAGGCGGTTCCAGAGCCACACGCAGTCCTCGTTTTTCACATAGACCTCGTAGCCGAGGGGCTCGCCGGTGTAGCCGGTCTTGGAGACGCGGACGAGATGACCCTCAAGCTCCAGGGTGTTGAGGGCGTTGCGCATCGGCTCGGTGACTTCCTGCCCGGCGAGCGCGTTCAGGATCTCCTTGCTCTTCGGGCCCTGCACGGCGATGGCCGCCCAGTCGGCGGTGATGTTCGTCAGCGTGCAGTCGTAGTTTTTGACCTGTTCGGTCAGATGCGCCCAGTCCTTGTCGGTGTTGCCGGCGTTGACCACCAGCAGGAAGCGCTCCTCCTCGAAGCGGTAGAGATAGGCGTCGTCGATCGCAAAGCCCTTTTCGTCGGAGAGCATGCAGTACTGCGCGCGGTTGAGATCCAGCGCCAGGACGTTGCTGGTCAGCACGTGCTGCAGGAACTCGATCCGCTGCGGGCCTTCGACCAGGATGCGCCCCATGTGGGACACGTCGAAGAGAGAGCATTCGTGGCGCGTGTAAAGGTGCTCGGCCACGATGCCGCTGGGGTACTGGACGGGCATGTCCCAGCCGCCGAACTCGACCATCGTCGCGCCGGAGGCCACATGCGTGTCATAAAACTGAGTGCGTTTCCATTCGCTCATCGTATTCCTCCCGTAGAAAAGATTTCAAAATCGTTTTGTTCGCCATGAAAAGAAATAGAGACAGAAAGACCCCTTCGCGTCTCTCTGCCTCCGTCCAAACCTGAGAGATTCCCTTCGGCCCGCGGCCTCCGGTTGCCCCTTTGGTGTACGGCGTTCGCCGTACTTTCCGAAGCGTCGTCCGTCTCCGATCTTTTTGCCTGAGAGTTTTTGCGTTCCCCTTCGGCGCCGCCTGAGCGGTCTCTCTCGGAGCCTTCATCCGACCGTCATTCCATTTTTTTCGGCGGCCCGGAACGGCCGGGCGCGCGGTCAAAATATGTCTGGTCTCTGTTTGGTTTTCGTGCAGTTTGAGTATATCATCGCCCCCCGGCACTGTCAAGCGGCTTTTATTATTATAGTATTCCGTACCTGGCTTCCGGTTTTCGCAAGAACGCGCGGGCCCGCAGGCCTGTCATTGCGAGACAGTGCGCACACTGTCGTGGCAATCCGTTCTTTTCTGAAATGCCGATTTTACTTGACCCTGCGCGTGATACGGGGTATATTTATAATGTGGAAGTATCGAAACCCGGCTGATTATTCAATCCGAAGGAGGAATCGCATATGAAACGCCTGTTTGCGCTTTTGCTCTGCCTCGTGATGGCGCTTTCGCTGATCCCGGCCGCCGCCGCCGAGGACGTCGAAATCGTTGACATCGAGGAATCAGAAGAAACCATCCCCGTCGTTGAAACGGAGCCGGAAAACGTGCCCGTGCCGAACGGCGACGTGGCCATCAACGAAACCAACTTC
>JAFZQE010000033.1 GCA_017552325.1 Oscillospiraceae bacterium | reverse complement strand
ATGAAAAACGGCAAGGCCGTCTACATCGAGACCGGCGCCTGGTCCAAGAAGGCCATCGCCGAGGCCAAAAAGTACGGCGAGGTCATCGTCGCCGCCAGCTCCAAGGACCGGAACTTCAGCTACATCCCCGACGTGTCCGACCTGGACATCCCCGAGGACGCGGACTACGTCTACATCTGCGAGAACGAGACGATCCACGGCCTGACCTATCAGCAGCTCCCCAACACCAAGGGCCACATCCTGGTCTCCGACCAGAGCTCGATGTTCCTCTCCAAGCCCTGCAACGTGGCCGACTACGGCATGATCTACGCGGGCGTGCAGAAGAACGTCGGCCCCGCCGGCATGAGCGTCATCATCATCCGCGAGGATCTGATCCGCGAGGACCTCGACCCGAAGATGCCCGTCTACATGCGCTATGACATCCAGGCGGCCAACGGCTCGATGTACAACACCCCGAACTGCTGGGCGATCTACTGCTGCGGCAAGGTCTTCCACTATCTGCGCAGCATCGGCGGCCTGGAGGAGATGGCCCGCCGCAACGAGGAAAAGGCGAAGGTCCTCTACGACTTCCTCGATTCCTCGAAGATGTTCCGCGGCACGGTCGACAAGAAGGACCGCAGCCTCATGAACGTCCCCTTCGTCACCGAGAGCGCCGAGCTCGACGCCGAGGTCGTCAAGGCGACCAAGGCCGCCGGCTATGACAACCTCAAGGGCCACAAGAGCGTGGGCGGCCTGCGCGCCAGCATCTACAACGCCATGCCCAGGGAGGGCGTCGAGGCCCTGGTCGAGTTCCTGAAGAAGTTCGAAGCCGAACATCAGTAATAACAGGAGGATCAAAACATGAAAATTCTCGTTACCGACGGTATGGACAAGAAGGCGCTGGCGAAGCTGCGCGAGATGGGCCACGAGGTCGTCGAGCAGTTCTACGCGCCCGAAGAGCTCGGCGCGGCGCTGCACGACGTGGATGCGGTCGTCGTCCGCTCCAAGACCAAGGTCCGCGCCAACCACATCGACGAAGCCCTGGGCGGCTCCCTGAAGCTGATCATCCGCGGCGGCGTCGGCGTGGACAACATCGACGTGGCCTACGCCGAATCGAAGGGCATCACCGTGCGCAACACCCCGCGCGCCTCCTCCCAGAGCGTCGCGGAGCTGGCCCTGGCCCACATGCTCTCCTGCGCGCGCTTCATCTCCCACGCGGGCTACACCATGCGCATGAACCTGTGGGAAAAGAAGAGCTACGGCAAGGGCATCGAGATCTGCGGCAAGACCATCGGCATCATCGGCTACGGCCGCATCGGCGGCTGCCTGGGCGCCATGTGCAGGGCCCTCGGCATGACCGTCATCGCCTACGGCGCCCACCACGAGCCTGGCACCTTCGCCCGTGACGGCGTGCCCTACGTCTCGCTGGACGAGCTGCTCGAGCGCTCCGACTTCGTCTCCGTCCACGCCCCCGCGGCCGACGGCCCGATCATCAACAGTGATACCATCGCGAAGATGAAGGACGGCGTCGTCATCATCAACACCTCCCGCGGCGCCAACCTCGACGAGGCCGCCCTGCTCGAGGCGCTCGACACCGGCAAGGTCCGCGCCGCCGGACTCGACGTCTGGGCCACCGAGCCCTCCGCCAACGCCGCGCTCTACGCGCACCCGCACGTCTCCTGCACGCCGCACATCGGCGCCCAGACCGGCGAGGCCCAGGAGCGCATCGGCGCGGAAATCGTCGACATCATCGGCTCTTTCGAAAAATAAAAATCGGAGAAAAAATATGAGGAACATTTTTCAGCCTGCCGACGTCCTCTTGCCGAAAGACGCCGACATGACGAAATGGGCGGTCATCGCCTGCGACCAGTTCACCTCCGACAGGGCCTACTGGGACCGCGTGCGCAAGACCGCGGGCGACGCCCCCTCCACCATCAATCTCATCCTGCCCGAGGCCGAGCTCGGCTCCCCGCGGGAGACGGAGGAGGTCGCGCAGATCAACCGCACGATGGCTGACTATCTGCGCGGGGGCGTGTTCGCCGAGTATCCCGACAGCTACGTCTACGTCGAGCGCACGCTGGAAAACGGCAGCATCCGCAAGGGCCTGGTCGGCATGCTCGACCTCGAGGCCTACGACTACCGCCCCGGCTCGAGCTCTGCGATCCGCGCCACCGAAAAGACCGTGCCCGAGCGCATCCCGCCGCGCCAGCGCGTGCGCCGCGACGCGCCGATCGAGCTGCCGCACGTGCTGCTGCTCGTCGACGACCACGAGAAGCGCCTGATCGAGTCCGTGGCCGAGAAAAAGGACCGCCTGCCGAAGCTCTACGACTTCGAGCTGATGGAGGGCGGCGGCCGCATCCGCGGCTGGCTGGTCGCCGGCGAGGACGCCGCTGCCTTCGACGAGGCGCTGACGGCCTACTGCGGCACCGTGGACGCCAAGTACGAGGGTCTCCGGGGCGTGCCGATGGTCTTCGCCGTCGGCGACGGCAACCACTCCCTCGCCACCGCCAAGAGCTGCTACGAGGAGCTCAAGGCGAAACTCCCCGGCGTTGATCTCAGCGGGCATCCCGCGCGCTTCGCGCTCGTCGAGCTGGAGAACATCCACGACGAGGCGCAGGTCTTCGAGCCGATCCACCGCGTCGTCACGCACACCGACCCGAAAAAGCTGCTCGCGGCGCTGCAGGAAAGCTGCTGCGCGCCCGGCGGCTACCCGGTGCGCTGGTACAGCGGCGGCGAGAGCGGCGAGCTGAGCCTCGACCGCGCGAAGAGTGAGCTCGCCGTCGGCGTGCTGCAGACCTTCCTCGACGCCTGGCTGAAGGAGAACGCCGGCGAGATCGACTATATCCACGACGACGACGCGCTGATCGCGCTCTCCGAGCCGGCGGACGCCATCGGCTTCCTGCTGCCGGCCATGGAGAAGAGCCAGCTCTTCCGCGGCGTCATCAGCGACGGCGCACTGCCGCGCAAAACCTTCTCGATGGGCCACAGCCGCGAGAAGCGCTATTACCTCGAGGGCCGCAGGATCCGCTGAACGCGGAAACACGGGCGGGACGCTTTCCCGTCCCGCCCGGCGACCGGCCCCGTCAGAAAAAGGACCTTTTCATGAATTCCCTGTTATCCCGTTCCCCGCGCCTGAGCCTGCCGCCGCTCGGCCAACGTATCATCAAGACCGCGGTCGCAGTGTTCCTGTGCCTTCTGTATTACTGGCTGCGCGGCTATCGCGGGCAGGACATGCCCGCCGAGGCCGCCATCACCGCCATCGTCTGCATGCAGCCCTATGTGCGCGATACCCGGACCTATGCAGTCAACCGCTTCACCGGCTCACTGATCGGCGCCTTCTGGGGCCTGTTTTTTCTGCTGATCTTTCTGATCTTCCCCGGCCTGAGCGGCCGGCTGCTCCTCGTCTACGTTCTGATGGCGCTGGGCGTGGCGGCCTCGCTGTACAGCGCCGTCGCCCTGCGCAAGCCCGACACGGCTGCCCTTGCCGCCATCGTCTTCCTCTGCGTCGTCATCAGCTTCCCCGATATCGAGCACCCCGCCCGGCAGGCGCTTGACCGCATGCTCGGCGTGCTGGTCGGGACCGTGGCCGCGGTCGCGGTCAACGTGTTCCGCCTGCCGCGCAGCAAGAACCGCGACTGCGTGTTTTTCGTGCGCATGAAGGATCTCGCGCCCGACCGCTTTTCCGCGATCTCCTCCGCCGCGCAGCTCCGCCTGAACTATCTCTATCAGGACGGGGCGCGGATCTGCCTGATGAGCGAGCACGCGCCGGCCTTTTTCGCCGCGCAGATGAGCGAGCCGATGCTGCGCATGCCGCTGATCGTGATGGACGGCGCGGCGATCTACGACGCCAACGAAAACGTCTATCTCGACACCGAGACCCTGGGCGAGCGCGCGGCCGCGCGGGTAAAGGAGCACCTCGACCGCCTCGGTCTGAGCTACTTCCTCTATACCGTGCGCAGCAACAAGACCTGCGTGTTCCATCAGGGGCCGCTCGGCGAGACCGAGAGCCTCCTCTACCGCCGCATGCGCCGCTCCCCCTACCGCAGCTACCTCGACGGCGACGACTATCGTATGGACGAGATCATCTACTTCAAGATCACGACCGACGAGCAGCGCGCGCAGGAGCTGCTGCGCGGCATGCAGAGCCTGCTTCACACCAATCACCTGCGGGCGGTGATCCGCCCCGAGGCGGGCGCCGACAGGGCCAGCGCCCTGTACGTCTATTCCGCGAAGGCCACGATGCGCCAGGCGGAAAACCGGCTGATGCGCCTGCTGCGCGAGACGGAGCCGGAGCTGCGCCAGGAGGAGGTCTTCCTGCGCGGCGGCTACCGCAGCGAATACGACGCGATGAGCCTCCTGCACAAACTCGGCAATCTCTATGAGCCGCTGCGCTTTCCCCTGAGGAAACGCAAGGGCTGATTTGAAAAAAACGCAAGGGAGTCTTTCACCATGGATTATCTGGGCAGCCTCACCGGCAGCATTTTCTCGATGGTCTTCATCGTTTTCGCCATCGGCGCGATCGGCTATTTCCTCGGCGCGATCAGCATCAAGGGCATCTCCCTCGGCACGGCGGGCGTGCTGCTGGCCGCCCTGCTCTACGGCATCATGGCCAACTTCGTCCCCTCCTTCAGCGTCGGGGGAAAAGAGATCGTCCTGTTCAGCGACGCGCTGAAAAAGAACTTCAGCCTTGTGTCCAGCATCGGCACGGCCATGTTCGTCACCTCGGTCGGCTTTATCGCCGGGCCGAAGTTCTTCCGCTCCTTCAACCGCGCCACCATGTCCTATGTCTACATGGGCATGATCACGATCGCCGTCGGCGCGCTGGTGACGGTCGCCTTCATCTGCATCGACAAGAAGCTCTCCGCCTCGATGGCCGTCGGCCTGATGACCGGCGCGCTCACGAGCACCCCCGGCCTCTCCGCCGCCAAGGAGGTCGCCGAGGAGACGGCCGACCTCGTCACCGCCGGCTACGGCATCGCCTATCTCTTCGGCGTGCTGGGCGTGGTGTTCTTCGTGCAGCTGATGCCGCGCATCCTCAAGGTCAACATCGCCGAGGAGCGCGAGCGCTTCGTCGCCGCCAACCAGATCCCCGCCGGGCAGATCAAGCGCAGCCTTGAGAAGGTCGACCCCTTCGGCTTCCTGCCCTTCTTCCTGGCCGTCGCGCTCGGCTGCGTCATCGGCGCGATCCGGATCCCGGGCATCAACTTCTCCTTCGGCAACTCCGGCGGCTGCCTGATCGCGGGCCTGCTGGTCGGCCACTTCGGCCACCTGGGCAGGATCGACATGCGCATCGAGAAGGCGACGCTGAACTTCTTCCGCGAGCTGGGCCTCGTGCTGTTCCTGATCGGCGCGGGCGTGCCCGGCGGCGTGAACTTCATCGCCAACATCAAGCTCGCCTACTTCCTCTACGGCGCCGTGATCACGCTGATCCCGATGGTCGGCGGCTATTTCATCGGCCGCTACGTCTTCAAGCTGGACATCTTCAACAACCTCGGCTCCATCACCGGCGGCATGACCAGCACGCCCGCCCTGGGCTCGCTGATCGCCACGGCCGGCACCGACGAGGTCGCCGCGGCCTATGCCGCGACCTATCCCGTCGCCCTGGTCTTCGTCGTCATCGCGGCGAAGCTGATCGTGATGTTCTTCTGATCTGAAAATCAAAAAAGACCCGGGGGATACGAATGATCGTATCCCCCGGGCTTTTTCTTCTAAAAACTAAAAACTGAAAACTGAAAACTACTCGGCCGGGTTCACATGCACCATGATGTGCTTGACTTTCGGGAAACTCTGCTCGATGGCCGCGTGCACCCGCTCGGCGATCTCGTGGCTGGCGGCGAGGGTGATGCCGCCGTCGGCGCAGATCTCGATGTCGACGTAGATGCGGCTGCCGAAGACGCGCGTCTGCAGCAGGTCGACGCCCAGCACGCCCTCCTGCGCCAGCGCGCAGTCCCGCAGCGCCTGCTCGGTCTGCTCGCTGCAGGAGTGGTCGACCATCTTCGCCGTCGCGTCGCGGAAGATGTCGAAAGCGGCCTTGGCGATGAAGAAGCAGATGACCAGGCTGGCCACCGGGTCGAGCACCGGATAGCCCATCCGCGCCCCGGCGATGCCGATCAGCGCGCCGACGGAGGACAGCGCGTCGCTGCGGTGGTGCCAGGCCTCCGCCATCAGCGCGCCGGAGTCGATGCGCTTGGCGTGGAAGCGCGTGTACCAGAACATGAGCTCCTTGCAGACGATCGACACCGCGGCCGCGATCAGCGCCAGCAGGCCCGGCGTCTCCGTCTCCCCGGCCTCGCCGGTGATCTTCTCGATCGCGCTGTGGCCGATGAAGAGGCCGGTGACCAGCAGGATCACCGCCAGCACGATGGCCGCCACGCACTCGTAGCGCTCGTGGCCGTAGGGGTGCTCCTTGTCCGCCTCGCGCCCGGCCAGGCGCACGCCGACGATGACGATGATGCTGCTCAGCACGTCCGAGGCCGAGTGCACCGCGTCGCTGATCATCGCGCCGGAATGGGCGAAAATGCCCGCCAGCAGCTTAAAGAGCGACAGCAGCGCGTTGCCGGCGATGCTGACCAGCGACACCCGCACCGCGGTCTTTTCATGCTCCTCCGGGAAGACCGCCTCCGCGGCCTCCGCGGCGAGGCTCCTTTTTTGATTGCGTTCCACGTCCGATCCCCTCCGACTCCTATCTTATGCGGCCGTATGAATCAAAATCGCCCGCGGGCCAGTTTGTTCTGTCCCGTGGGCGATCCACTGTTACTCGCGTAACCCGGCTCCGAGCCCGAGGGCTCCGGCCTGATCAGATGCTGCGCTCTGCGCGCAGTTCATTGTACCAAAGTTTTTCGGAGTTCGTCAATATTAACCGCGCAGGATCTCGCCGAGCTGCCCGACGCAGGCGTCGAGCTGAGCCTGTCCGCCGACGACGCAGATCTGCCGGTCTGCCCTCAGCTCGTCGAGCGCCTCGCACAGGGCCAGCAGGTCCTCCGGCTTCGTGTGCAGCAGCTCGCGGTAGCGCATGACCAGGTCCTCCTGCGTCCTGCCGCGGAAATACAGCCCCTCGGCCGCGGCGATCTTATCCTCGGCGCTGCGCAGCGGGTCGAGCTCGGAGACCGAGCCGAGGATAAAGCGGGTCAGGTCGGGATTTTCCGCGCAGCGGGCGCGGATGAAGTCGGCCGCGCGGTCGAACACGCCGAGCGAACGCGCGGGCTGCGGGTCGCGGAAGGTGGAGAAGCTGAGCTCGCCGTCCTCGCTGCCGGCAAAGCCGCAGCCGTAGGCGCCGCCCTGCACGCGGATCTCGCTCCACAGATACTCGAAGTTGAGGATGTTCGCCAGCACCGGGATGCTGCCGGTGTAGCTTCTGCCGTGGCGCGCGGCGCTGGCCGTCTTGGCCGCAAAGCCGACGTCCGCGGGGATCAGGATGCCCTCCTGCTTCGCCCCGCCGGTCGGCCAGGCGGCCTCGCCGGGGGCGGGAAGACCGCTCTCCGGGATGATCCCGGCCCAGTCGGCCGCACCCAGCGCGGTCTCGGACAGGCTCAGCGTCAGGCGTTCGCGGCTGACAACGCGCGCGGCCAGGGCCCGCAGCTTTTCGAGCAGCGCGTCGAGCGCCGCTTCGTCGTCGCCGCTGTGCTCCTTCAGCCAGGCGGCGCCGGTATAGCCGCTCAGCGCCTCGCGCGCCGCGCCGAAGGCGCTCGAGCCCGCGGCGGCGCGATAGACGGCGTAGCGGTTGCCGCGCCCGGCGAGGCTCATCTGCTCGCCCAGCGAGGCCTGCTTGAGCACGTCGCTCAGCGCGCGCCGGTCGGTAAACTGCGTGCGCAGCAGGATCTCCTCCAGCAGTGCGCGGGCGTCGTCCCGGTTCTGCTTCAGGCAGGAGAGGGAGGCGCTCAGGATCGCGCGGGCCTTCGCCGGTTCGGAGCCGGGCAGCGCGGCGGCGGCGAAGCTCAACTTGCCGGCCTTCTGCTTGATGCGCGTCTGCAGCGCGGCGTTGTCATAGTTTTCGGTGCGGAGATTGCCGAGCAGGCGGCCGAGCAGCGAGAGCAGCGGCAGTTCCTCGAGCGACAGGTCGGAGGCGTTGAAATGCAGCCGCGCGTAGACGATCTCGCTGTCGATCGCATGGCGCAGCACCGGCGTGCCCGCCGTCTCCTCAAGGCTTACGGGCAGCGGCAGCGGCTCCTCATTCAGGTCGGAGAGCTTCAGCATCGGGATCGTCGCGAGGGCCTCCGGGCTGTCCGGCGTCTGCTGCCAGGCGGCCAGAGACTCGGCCTGCGCCTTCAGCTCCGCCTTTCTCTCCTCGGTCCAGGCGGCGCTCTCCGCGGCCACGCGGGCCGCCTCGGCCGCGCGGCGCTCCTCGCCCAGGGTTTTGGAGGGAACGAGCAGCAGCTCGACCGCCTCGGCGGGGAAGAGCTCGCGCAGCAGCGCCGGGAAGTACCCGCCGTCCAGCTCCGCGGCCAGCTCGTCGAGCACCGGGTCGAACAGGAGCGGCTGCGCCGGGTCGCCGTCGTAGAGCCAGGTTTCGAGCATCGACAGCGCCTCGTCCAGGCTGCGGGGCCAGCCCTTGCCGTCCCAGTCGCGCTTGCCGAAGGCGAAGCGGTTGAAGCAGGCCTCCAGACGCTCGCGGTCAAGGCCCTCGGCGAGGATGCGGTCGACGGTCTCGCGCACGGTGCGGCGGATCTCCGGCGCCTTCTCAGCGGCGGTGTTCCAGACGACCCAGGCGAAGCTGGGCTGCTGGATGCCGTCGTCCATCACGACGTCCATCTCCTGGCCGAGCCCCGCGTCGAGGATCGCGCGCTTGAGAGGCGCCTCGTTGTCCCCGGCCAGATAATCGGCCAGCACCGAGGCGGCGAACAGCTTCTTCTGCTCGTCGAAGCGGCCGGGCACGACCGCCCCGGCGACGACGGCGCGCTCGTTCTCGGGCTCGTCCGCGCCGATCTCATAGGGGCAGACCCGCTCGACGCGGCCAACCGGGGCCTGCATCGGGATCGTGAAATCGACCGCCAGGCGGTCGTAATCGTTCAGATAACCGTCGATCAGCGCCAGCACCGGATCGAGGTCGACGCTGCCGATCAGTGAAATGCGGGCGTTGGAGGGGTGGTAGTACTTGCGGTGATTGGCGATGAACTCCTCATAGCTCAGATCGGGGATGTGCGCCGGGTCGCCGCCGGAATTGAAGCGGTAGCAGTTGTCCGGGTACAGCATCGCGCTCAGCTCCTGGAACAGGATCCGGTAGGGATGGGCCATGCTGCCCTTCATCTCGTTGAACACGACGCCCTGGTAGACGGTCGTCCCGTCCTCCTTCTGCTCGTAGCGCCAGCCCTCCTGCCGGAAGATCTCCGGCTTGCGGTAGATGGCCGGGCGCAGCACCGCGTCCATATAGACGCCGATCAGATTCAGAAAGTCCTTGTCGTTGCGGCTGCTGACCGGGTAGACGGTCTTGTCGGAGAAGGTGATCGCGTTGAGGAAGGTCTGCACCGAGCTCTTCAGAAGCTCGACGAAGGGCTCCTTCACCGGATATTTGTCCGAGCCGCAGAGCACCGAGTGCTCGAGGATGTGGAAGACGCCGGTGTCGTTCTCCGGGATCGTCTTGAAGGCGATGGAGAAGGTCTTGTTCTCGTCGGCGCGCTCGAGCCAGACGAGCTGCGCCCCGTTCTTCTCATGCTCCATTTCCCAGAGCTTCGCCTTCAGCTCCGGGAGCTCGCGCACGCGGCGCACGGTGAAATGATGGATGCTGCTTCCGACTTCCATGTTTGTATCCTCCTCAGGTATCTATCATCAGACGGATGATCTCTCTGTCCGTTTCCTGCATGCCGAAGCGGGCCAGACGCCCGACGTTGGCGATCGTGTTCTCCACGCCCTTTTTGACGATGCCGTCCCCGCCGTAGAACTGGTTGCCGGCGCGGAACATCTCCAGCCCCAGCAGCCCCGCGTCCACGGCCGCGGCGATCTTGGCCGCGCAGCTGGCCTTCGCGCCGTCGCAGACGATGCCGGAGGTCACGGCCACGGCGTTGACCACCGTGTGCGCGATCTCGCGGAAGCGCCCGCCCTGCAGATAGCTCAGGCCCGCGCCCGCGGCGCAGCCGGCGCTGACCGCGCCGCAGTAGGCCGAGAGGCGGCCGATGCCGGTTTTCAGATGGATCGTCACGAGGTTCGACACGCACAGCGCGCGCAGCAGACTCTCTTCGCTCGCGCCGGTCTCCCGGGCGTAGACGATGACGGGGACGCTGGCCGTGATGCCCTGGTTGCCGCTGCCGGAGTTGATGACCACCGGCATCTCGCAGCCGCCCATGCGCGCGTCGCTCGCCGCGGCGGCGTAAGCGCGCATTTTATAGGACAGGTCAGTTTCGTGCCCGCGCAGCAGGGTCTTGCCGATGTTCGCACCGTAGGGGCGGCGCAGACCCTCCTCGGCGATGGCCATGTTGTAGTCAATCTGCCGCCGCAGCAGCCCGCGCACCGCGTCGAGCGGCACTGCGTCGGCATAGTCGACGATGCCCTCGATGCTCAGGCAGCTGCGGTCGGTCTCGGCCTCGCAGGGGCCCTCGATCTCCTTTTCCAGCAGCGTGTCCCCGCTGCGGCGGACGCAGACCAGGTTCGTGTGGTGCCCGACCAGGCGGACGTAGGCGTTTTCTTCTCCGGCGAAGGCCGTGACGGCGATGTCGAAGATGTGCGGCGTGTCCGCGTGGACGATCTCAGCCGGAACGAGCCGCATCTTCTCGCCGATCGCAGCGATCTGCGCCTCCGTCACCCGCGAGAGCACCTCCAGCCCGGCCTCCGCGTCCCCCGCGAGGGCGCCGGCCAGAGCGGCGGCCTTGATGCCGCGCAGGCCGCCGGTGTGCGGCACGACGACGCTCTTGACGTTCTTGATGATGTTCCCGCTGACCTCGATCAGCAGGCGCTCCGGCTCCGCGCCCAGGGTCTGCCGCGCCTTCGCGGCGGCGTAGGCGATGGCGATCGGCTCGGTGCAGCCCATGGCGGGCAGCAGCTCCTCAGCCAGGATGCAGCTGTAGCGGCGGATCATTTCCTCGTTCATCGGCTTCCTCCCGCGCCCCTTCGGGCGGCTGTCAGTCTCTGTTCCGGGGCATTGCTCTTCCTTTCTACTATACTCTCAATCCTCCCGCCGGTCAAGTGGCGGCCGGGACGCGCAGACCCGCGCCAAGCCCGGCGGGCTTCTCCCGGGCGGGCTCGCCGTCGACGGCCGTGCGCACGTCGTCCGCGCCCTCAAAGAAGAGCGCCAGCGCGCCGGGGCCGACGTGGCAGCCGGTGACGGGCTCATAGTCCACGCTGATGATCTCCTTCGGCGGAACTTTGCGCCTGAGCAGCGAGATCAGCAGCTCCGCGTCCTCGCGGCAGGCGGCGTTGACGACGCCGACGGTCTGCGTCTCCGGCGCGGCGGCCAGGGCCTCGTATTTCTCGGCCAGCGCCTCGATCGAGCGCTTCCGGCCGCGCAGCTTGGCAAAGGCCACGATCTTCCCGTCGACGTCGCCCTTGAGCAGGGGCTTGATGTTCAGCACGGTGCCGACGATGGCGGACAGATTGCTCAGCCGTCCGCCGCGGCGCAGGAACATCAGGTCGTCCACGGTAAAGACGTTGCACATGCGGCGGCTCAGGCGCTCCAGAACCGCGACCGTCTCGTCGAGGCTCAGGCCTTCGTCCCGGCAGGCGGCGGCGCGCAGCGCCACCAGGCCCTCGCCCAGAGCGGCGCCCTTCGTGTCGATGACGGCCACGCGGCGCTCGGGGTAGGCCTCGCGCAGCAGCTGGGCTGCGATGTTGGCGGACTGGCAGCTCCCGCTGACGCCGGAGGACATGCTGATATAAACGACGTCCCTGCCCGCCTTCAGACAGGGCTCGAAAAAGTCGGCGTAGTGCCGGGGGCCGATCTGCGTGGTCGTGACGCTCTGCCCGGCCTTCATCTCGCGGTAGAAGGTCGCGCCGTCGAAGGCCTCGATGTCCGTGCAGACGCGGTCCGCGCCTCTGACGGTATAGACGAAGGGGATCACGCCGATCCCGCGCTCTTCGGTCAGACGCCTGGGCAGGTTGCCCGAGGTGTCGGTCAAAACGGCAAATGACATGGAAATAACCTCCCTGGAATGAAATCCGCGGGCCCTGCGGCCCGCAGCCTCATCATAGCGCGGCCGCCGCCGGGAGGGCAAGCTACCGCCCCGAGCAGCCGCCCTACGATTCCTTCCGGCCGCGGTAGAGAGGCCGGAGGGCCCTCTCTACGGGCCGTAGAACCGAGAGAAAGCTTCTCTCTTTTGCCGATATACACAAAAAACCGGCAGAAACGGGCAGAAAAAGTCCGCGGAACGAAACGCTCGTTCCGCGGACGGATTTCTGTCTCGGTTCACTCGACGGTGACGGATTTGGCGAGGTTGCGGGGCTTGTCGATGTCGCAGCCGCGCTGCAGCGCGACGAAATAGGCGAAGAGCTGCAGCGGCACGATGCCCAGCGAGGGCTGGAGCAGGCGGTGCGCGTCCGGCACGGTGAGGACGTTCCCGGCGGTCTTTTCCATATCCGCGCGGCGGCTTTCGGTCGTCAGCGCGACGATGTCCGCGCCGCGGGCCTTGACCTCGATGACGTTGGACATGGCCTTGTCGAACAGCGGCGTATAGGTGCCGAGGGCGATGACCAGGGTGCCCGGCTCGATCAGCGAGATCGTGCCGTGCTTGAGTTCGCCAGAGGCGTAGGCCTCGGAGTGGATATAGGAGATCTCCTTGAGCTTCAGGCTGCCCTCCAGACCCAGCGCGTAGTCCAGGTTGCGGCCGATGAAGAAGACGGAGTTGTGGTTGAAGTAGCGCGAGGCGAGATACTGGATCGTTCCGGTGTTCTCCAGCACGCGCTCCATCTGCGCGGGCAGCGCCTCCAGGCCCCCGACGACGGCCGCGTAGTCCTCCGGCGCGACCGTGCCGCGGAGCTCGGCCATGTAAAGCCCCAGCATGTTCAGCAGCACCATCTGCGTGCTGTAGGCCTTCGTCGTGGCGACGGCGATCTCCGGCCCGGCCCAGGTGTAGAGCACGTCGTCCGACTCGCGGGCGATCGAGCTGCCGACGACGTTGACGATCGACAGCACCCGCGCGCCGAGCTTCTTGGCCAGGCGCAGCGCCATCATCGAGTCGAGCGTCTCGCCGCTCTGGCTGATGACGATGACCAGGCAGTTCTCGTCCACCAGGGGGTCGGCGTAGCGGAACTCGGAGGCCAGCACGACCTCCACGGGCACGCGCAGCAGGTGCTCGAGGTTGTATTTGCCGACGACGCCGACGTGATAGCTCGAGCCGCAGGCCACGATGAACAGCCGCCTGAAGCCGCGGATCTGCTCCGCCGTCATCTTCAGATCGTCCAGCACGACGCGCCCGTCCTTCAGGCGGGGGTGCATCGTCTTGCGGACGGCCTCGGGCTGCTCGAGGATCTCCTTGTACATGAAGTGGGCGTAGCCGCCCTTCTCCGCGGCGCTCACGTCCCAGTCGACGGTGTGGCGCTCCTTCTCGATCTCTCGCCCCATCGCATCGAAGACGCGGATGCCGGCGGAGCTGACCACGGCGACCTCGCCGTCGGCCATGTAGGAGACCTCGCGGGTGTGCTTGAGGATGGCGGTCACGTCCGAGGCGATGAAGCTGCAGTCCTTCCCGTAGCCCAGCAGCAGCGGCGCGTCCTTGCGCGCGGCGATGAAGCGGTCGGGGTAGTCGACGCAGAGGATGCCCAGCGCGTAGGCGCCCTCGATGCGGTCGAGCATCTTGTACACGGCGCTCATGATGTCGCCGCTGTTGGAATAGTAGTACTCCAGCAGCTGCGCGACGACCTCGGTGTCGGTCTCCGAGCGGAAGCAAATGCCCTTCGCGATAAGATATTCCTTGATCTCGAGGTAGTTCTCGATGATGCCGTTGTGCACGACGGCGACCAGGCCGTTCTGGCTGAGATGGGGATGGGAGTTGACGTCGTTGGGTTCGCCGTGGGTCGCCCAGCGGGTGTGCCCGATGCCGACGTGCCCGGTCATGCTCCGGCCGTCGTCGGTCAGCTCGCGCAGCACCTTCAGCCGGCCCTTGGACTTTTTCATCTGCAGGCCCCGCTCCTCCGAGAGCACGGCGACGCCCGCCGAGTCATACCCGCGGTATTCCAGCCGTTCCAGCCCGTCCAGCAGGATGGGCGCAGCCTCTGTTGTCCCGGCAAAGCCGACGATTCCGCACATAGGGAAACCACCTTTCCGATGATAAGCTCATACGCACATTCTTTCTTATTCTATATTATAGCAAAAAAACGCGCGGAGAGCAAGGGGGAAAGAACAAGTGCGCGGAGCATAGAAAAGAACGACCCGCCCGGGAGATTCTCCCGGGCGGGTTCGTCGTTCTTCTAAAAACTAAAAACTATAATCTAAAAACTATTTCACCGTGAGCGTGGCGGTCTTGGACGTCGCCGTGCCGAGCGTATTGGTGACCACGCAGCGGTACTGATAGCCGTTGCGCGCCGCGGTGGCCTTCACCTCGAAGGAGGGCGTGTCGCAGCCGGACCCGCTGCACTTTTTCCAGCTCCCGCTGCTGCTCGTCCGGTAATACCACTGATAACTCAAGCTGCCTCCGCTCGCACGCACCTCAAAACACACGGTTTCGCCGTCGGACGCCTCCACGTCGGAGGGATGCATGTCGAAATAAGGCGCCTTATAAGGCCTGAGCGTCAGCGTCACGGTCTCGCTTCTCACGGTCCCGAGGCTGTTGCTCACCTCGCAGTAAATCTGCATGCCGTCCCAAACGTCGAATGCCTGAATCTCAATGGACTCGGTGGTTTCCGATAACATTCCGAAGCCGGTTTCGGAGTTTGTCTTGATGTACCATTGATAGCTCAGGTTCCCGCCGGTGGCCTTCACCTTGAACGTTACGATATCCCAGACATCGGCCGTCACGCTTTTCGGCTGGAGCGTGATGGTCGGCATCTCGTAGGCCTCGAGGATCAGTGTCGCAGGCTTCGAATCGGCCGTTCCGAGGCTGTTCGTCACCTTGCAGTAGTACTGATAGCCCTCGCGCGCCTTCGTGGCTTTCACGCTGTAGGTGTCGGTGTTGTAACCGCCGCTGCTGCAGGCGATCCAGCTGCCGGTGCTGCTCTTGCGGTAATACCACTGATAGCTCAGGTTCCCGCCGCTGGCCCCCACGGTGAAGGTCGCCGTGCTGTCGGCCGCGGCCAGCGCATCGGCCGGATGGAGCGTGATCGCAGGAGCGGATTTCTTGATGATCGTCAGCGTCACGGCGTTGGTATAGACATAGCCGTCCTCGTTCGATACCTTGCAGCGGTACTGATAGCCGTTGCGCGTCTTCGCGGCCGTCACGGTGTAGGTGTCGGTGTTATAGCCGCCGCTGCTGCAGGCCTGCCAGCTGCCGCTGCTGCTCGTCCGGTAATACCACTGATAGGCGGCCGCATCCGCAGCCGTCACCCGGAAGCGCGCCGTGTCGCCGGCCACGGCTTCCACGCTGGCCGGCTGGGTCGTGATCGTCGGTCCGGCCAGCAGCAGGGTGCCGCTTTGGGACCACGCCGTGTCAACGTCGTTCCAGATCTTGCACATATACAGATAGCCGATTCGATACTGCTTGACCTCGACGGAGAGCGTGGCCGTCGCCGCGCTCGCGCCGCTGCAGGCGTTCCACGAAGAGTAAATGTCCGATCCGTCGCGGTAATACCACTTGTACTGCAGCTCATCGCCGGTGGCCTTCACCGAGAAGGTCACCGTGCTGCCGACCTTGCCCTTTACGTCGACCGGCTGCTGTGTGATCACCGGGGGAGCCTGCACGTAGAGGGTCACGGTCTTGGTATAGGTCGTGCCGTAAGCGTTCCCGACGGCGCAGCGGTACTGATAGCCGTTGCGCCTCGCCGCCGCGCTCACCTTGTAGGTCGGCGCGTTGCTGCCCGTGCCGCTGCACTTGGCCCATGTTCCGCTGCCGGACGTGCGGTAGTACCACTGATAGCTCAGCGCTCCGAAGCCGAGACCCTGCGTACTGAATTTCGCCGTTCCGCTGGACAGCTTCTGGTCATAGGGCTGCTGGGTGATGCGCGGCGCGCCGTAACTGAGCGTGACGCCGAGGAAGTCCTTGACAAGCCCGGCGACCGTGGCCGCGCCCTGCGCGCCGACGCGGAAGTTCTGGACCTTGTTGTCGGTGTCAACGAATACGATCAGGGGCAGCTGGACCGTGCCGAGGGTATAGCCGAAGGATCTCAGATAGCTGAAGCAGGCGTCAGCCGCGTCGTCGTCATTGTCAAAGCAGAATCTGACATCCCCGCCGCCGACCGAGTTCCTGAACTGTTTGACGTCATAGCTGCCTTTCTTGGTCGTGTCGACGAAAACCACGTTGACGTCCGTCAGCTTGTAGTCGAGAAATGCTTTCATGAACTCGTCCGTGATGCTGTCCGTGACGGCCGCGCCGAAGATCAGCACCTTCGGCTTGGACGAGGCGTAGGTCGTGACCGTATCTTTGCCCGTGGTCGTAAAGCTGAGGTACAGATTGGACTGGTTCATCTTGCTGTCCTTCACCATCGGGTAGGCAGCGTTAAAATCGTCGGTGTAGAAAGGATATTCGCGGATGTGATGATAATGCGTGAAATCGCGCATGCCCTTGAGGTACCAGTCGTGCGTTGTCGCGGCGTCCTGGCCGTCCCAGGTGGTGTCGAGGTTGTAGTAGACGCTCCCGATGCGCACGATGTTCCAGGCGTGCTCCGCGCTGGTGACCACGCGCACGTCGAGCCCCGCCTCCTTGGCCATGCGGTAAAACAGGATCGCGTAGCCCTGGCAGACGGCCGTGCCGTTGACCATGGCGGCATAGGCCGAGAACTGCAGCGGATAGTCCGCGCCCTCGGACAGATGCTCGAAATCATAGTCCACGTTGTCGCAGATGTAGTCATGGATCGCGCGGATCTTCTGCCTTTCGGTCTTGCCGTCCAGCGCCAGCGCGCTCATCACGCTGTCGACCCTGGCGGTCAGTGTGCTCTCCTGGGAGGCCGTGGTCGTCCAGACGAAGCCGTAGGTGAACTGGCAGCAGTCGCCGTGCTCGTCGTCATGCAGGTGTGAGACGCTGTAACCGCAGCCGATACTGCCCCAGCGCAGGGAGTCGCCCTCCTGCGGCGTGCGGTTTTCGGAGTGGATGACCGCCCGTTCGTAGATATCAAGTCCGGTATTGCCGCTGCTCTCATACAGCGCTTCCGGGATCAGGAAGGTGACCGTGTCGCAGCGCTTGACCATCTGGGCGCGCAGATAGATACCGGCGGCGGACATCGTCGAGCAGTATTTGACGGCGTTGGACTCAGGAGCGTTGAGCTCCGCCGACGCTTCAATGCCGCGCAGCTGCTCCGCGAGCTGCTCCTCGGTGATGACGCCGCGGTACAGCGGCTCGATGTACAGGCCGGTGAAGCCGAAGCTTCCCCTATCGCCTTCCACGCCGGTTTCCGTTGTTCCCGGCTCTGTAATGATGACCGGTTCCTCTTCGCCGACGATGACGATTTCCTCCTCGCCGGGCTCTTCCTCAATCGGAATGATCTCGATGTCCTCCGCGGCGGCGGCCGGGATGAGCGACAGCGCCATCACGAGACAGAGCAAAAGCGCAAGCAGACGTTTCATGTGCGTATCCTCCTTTGATGGATCCTTTTTATGTTTTCACACGACCGCATGGGGTTTCCAGTATCATCCATTATAGTATTTAAATAATTGAAGTCAAGAAAAAGCCGTCCTTCTCACAAAATCACGCCGCGGAAAGAACTTTTTTGCTTTTTTCGCCAGCGCTTCTTTGTTCTGTTTTCGCGTGATCGCGCTTCGTTTCGGACCCTCTCCGCAATGATAACGTTTCAGACCGCCCTCAGGTTGCAGTCTCCCAAAAAAAATTTTTAAAAATCAGAAATTCATCGAAACCAGCCGCGGCAGCCCCGGGGCCGGGCCGTTTCCGCAGGGGCGAGGCTTGCCCCGCCCGAAAAAAACCGCCCGGGAGATTCTCCCGGGCGGGGTTCGTCGCTATTTTTCTAAGCACTAAGCACTGCGCACTCACTTCACCGTGAGCGTGGCGGCGGAGGAGTAGACGGAGCCGACGGCGTTCGTGACCTTGCAGCGGTACTGGTAGCCGCTGCGGTAGCTCTTCGCCTCGATGGTCAGCGTCGCCTCCGTGCCGTTGCTGCACTTTGTCCAGGCGCCGCTCGAGCTCGTGCGGTAGTACCACTGGTAGCTGTCCGCGCCCTCGGCGGTCACCGTAAAGGTCGCGGTCTTGCCGACAGCCAAGGTGCAGCTCGAGGGCTGGCCGGTGATCGTCGGCTTCTCGGCGACGGTCATGGTCGCGGCGCTCGAGTAGACATAGCCCGCGGCGTTGGAGACCTTGCAGCGGTACTGGTAGCCGTTGCGGTAGATCTTCGATTCAATGGTCAGCGTCGCCTCCTCGCCGTTGCTGGACTTCGACCAGGAGCCGCTCGAGCTGGTGCGGTAGTACCACTGATAGCTCGTCGCACCTTCCGCAGTCACCGTGAAGTTCACGGTCTTGCCGGGCATGACGGCCACCGACTGCGGCTGCGCCGTGATCACGGGCTTTACGAGGGCCTGGACGGTCAGCGTCGCGACCTCGGACGCGGCCGTGCCGGCCTCGTTGGTCGCCGTGCAGCGGTACTGATAGCCGTTGCGGTAGCTCTTCGCCTCGATCGTCAGCGTCGCCTCCGTGCCGTTGGAGCACTTGCTCCACGAGCCGCTCTCGGAGGTGCGGTACTGCCACTGGAGGCTCGACACGCTGCCGGTGACCTTGACCGTGAAGCTCACGGTCTCGCCCGCCGCGGCAGTCACGGACTGCGGCTGCTGCGTGAAGCGGGGCAGCGTGATGACGGTGAGGGTCGCGACGTCAGAAAAGATGCTGCTGCCGCGCGCGCTGACCTCGCAGCGGTACTGGTAGCCGTTGCGGTAGCTCTTCGCCTCGACGCTCAACGTCGCGGCGCTGCCGCCGGTGCAGGCTTTCCAGTCCGCCTCGGCGCCGGTGCGGTAATACCAGCAATAGGAGGGCTCCTCAGCGTCGGTGACCACGCTGAAGCTGACCGTCGTCCCCTGCACGGCAGTGACCGACTGCGGCTGCTCGAGGATCACCGGAGGCGGGAAGGGCACCGAATACGTGGTCTCCGCGCTCTGACCGGCGATCGAATAATCATCCAGACCGATGTCGTAGGCTTCCGGGATCTCCACAGAAAAGCTGTAGCTGCCCGGCTCGGCATTCTCCGGGATCGTCAGCTGGATCGTCAGGATCGGCTCGCCGGCTGCCAGCAGGAAGCCCTGCATGGGGTTGTCCATGAAGAAGATCAGCTTCTCGCCGTTCATCTCCTTGTCACTGAAGCCCGGATGAGGGACCACGGACCCGTCCACATAGACAAAGCCCTCCGGCGCGGTGAATTTCAGGCGGACACCACAGCAATCGACCATATCCTCCGTGGCCGTGACCGTCAGGGTCAGGACGCCGTCGGAGCCCTCCGCCGTCAGGCAGAGGCTGTTTTCGGCATGCGCCGCCGGAAGCATCGAGGCGCATAGCACAAGGCAAAGAAGCAGAGAAAGCAGACGTTTCATGGTATTCCTCCCAAGATTAGTGGCACTGAAGCGGTTACTTACACAATTTAATTGATTATACCCCGCTTTTTCTTTCCCGTCAAGGGCAGGATGCGAATCGGGCGGATTGCTTGTTGCTTTTGGAAACAAATCATGCTATTCTGTTTTCGGAAGGAGCCGCTCCGGCGGCAGGAAGCCGATCTACCGGATACAGGAGGAATCATCATGGATAAAAACATCATTAAAAGAAACGAGCTGCTCGCACAGAAGCTCATCAAGGGCCTGGAATCCCGCAACATGAAGGGCTATTACGCGGCCGACCGGGGCGAAGCCCTCGCCCTCGCGCTCTCGCTGATCCCGGAGGGGAGCACCGTCACGATGGGCGGCGGCCAGAGCGTCTGGGAGATCGGCCTGCCCGTCGCGCTCAAAGCCGGCAATTACAACTTCATCGACCGCAACGAATATACTGACAAGCGCGCGGCCTTCCTCGCCGCCTTCGACGCCGACGTCTATCTCGCCAGCGCCAACGCCATCACCGACGACGGCGTGATGGTCAACATCGACGGCAACGCCAACCGCGTCGCCGCGCTCGCCTACGGGCCGAAGAAGCTGGTGCTGATCGTCGGCATGAACAAGGTCTGCCCGGACCTGGACGCCGCCGTCAAGCGCGCCCGCAGCGTCGCCGCGACGATCAACGCCCCGCGCTTCAGCCCGAACACGCCCTGCGCGAAGACCGGCTCCTGCATGGACTGCAAGTCGCCCGACACGATCTGCTGCCAGTTCCTGATCACGCGCTTCTCCCGTCAGGCGGACCGCGTCCACGTGATCCTGGTCAACGATTCGCTCGGCTTCTGAGCGCAGCTTTTCCCCGCGCGGCGAGAGCGCCGCGCGTCCCGTTCCGACGCCTTCAGGTGCGGAAGGGCTCTGTTTTGCAGAGCCTTTCCGCATTTTTTCTTTTCTCTAAAGAATTTTTAAGAAATACGAAAAAGCTGGAAGCCTCTTCCCGATTGCATTACGTGGCCGCTTATGGTATGATGTTTTATCGGATTGACGATCCGCCCGGGCCGTAAAGCCCGGCTTTTCCCGTGCCCGCACGGCGCGGGCGGCAGAAACGAGAGAGCTTGCCTATGGACCAGAACAACAAACAGGATATGAACGGGAAAGCCGTCCGGGACCGCCGAAAACGGCTGCTCTGGGGGCTGCTGAGCGCTGTCATCGCCGCTCTGACCATCTGGGCCGTGGCTTCCCAGCGGAAGAACTATTCCTTCCGCGCGCTGCTCGACTGTCTGGCCGGGGCGAACCACTTCTGGATGGCCTGTGCCGTGGCCTCGATGCTCGGCTTCATCATTTTCGAGGGGCTGGCGCTCCGCACCGCCTGCAGGACCCTGCAGTACCCGACTTCCTTCTGGGCCGGATGCTCTTACGCGGCGGGAGACATCTATTTCTCCGCCATCACGCCCTCGGCCTCCGGCGGCCAGCCTGCCTCGGCGCTGCTGATGATGCACGGCGGCATCCCGGGCAGCGTGGCGGCGGCGGTGCTGATGCTGACGCTGTGCATGTACACCCTGTCCATCCTTGTCATCGGCGTGCTGAGCTTTGCCCTGGCCCTCCCGGTTTTCCTCTCGTTCGGCACCGCGGCCCGCGTGCTGATCGTCGTCGGCTTTGGCCTGCAGATCGCGCTGTTCACGGCCTTCGTCCTGCTGATCCGCAGCAAGGCCCTGATGAAGAACATCCTGCTCGGCCTTGTACGGATCCTCGGCAGGCTGCGCCTGATCCGCAATCCGGAGAAGTTTTCCGCCCGGCTGGAGCGGACCATTGCCGCCTACCACAGCCGCGCCGGGCTCCTCACCGGGCACCGGGGCCTGCTGCTGCGTTCGTTCCTGTTTAACCTGCTGCAGCGCCTCTCGATCATCGCCGTCAGCATGTTCGTGTTCCTGGCGCTCGGCGGCCGTCCCTCCGCGGCGGGGAACATCTTCGCTGTGCAGAGCTTCACGGTCATCGGCTCGAACTGCATGCCGATCCCCGGCGCGATGGGCATTTCGGACTATCTGCTGCTGGACGGCTTCGAGGCCTATATTTCGCCGGATCTGGTCGTCAGCATGGAGCTGATCACCCGCTCCGTATCCTTCTACTGCTGCGTGTTGCTCTGCGGCATCGTCGTTTTGATCGCCTCACACACAAAGAGAAAGGGAGATCAGACATGATCGGTTTCTATGACTATACGGTGATCCTCACCTACCTGTCGCTGCTGTCCTCGACGACCGGCATCGTCGTGGCGCTCTCCGACAGGGCGCATCCCTACATCGGCTGCTTCTTCCTGCTGCTCAGCGGCCTGTGCGACGCCTTTGACGGCAAGGTCGCGCGCACGAAGAAGGTCCGCTCCCCGGCGGAGAAGGCCTTCGGCATCCAGATCGACTCCCTGTCCGACCTGGTCGCCTTCGGCGTGCTGCCGACCTGCATCGGCACCGCGCTGATCCGCACCTCGCCGATGCTGACGGCCGCGCTGGCCGATCCCGCTTCGCCGCATCAGCTCCACATCGTCCGCTTTCTGCTCCACGCCGTCCTCGTCCTGTACGTGCTGGCCGCGATGATCCGCCTGGCCTACTACAACGTGACCGAGGAGGAGCGGCAGAAGACCGATCCCGGCGCGCGCTCGCACTATCTTGGCCTGCCCGTCACTTCCGCGGCGCTGATCTTCCCGCTGGTGCTGCTGCTGCAGTATGTCACCGCAGCCGACATCACCGTCGTCTACATCTGCGCTGCGCTGCTGACCGGCGTGCTGTTCCTCGTGCCCTTCCGGCTGAAAAAGCCGGGGCTGCGCGGCATTCTGATCATGGTCGGCATCGGCGCGGTGGAATTCATGCTGATGCTGATCTGGAGGATGAGCGTCCGGTGAGCGGCGGCTGGATCAGTCCGGAAAAGGACGGCGCTTCGCTGCGTTTTCTGTATCACACGCGCCCCGGGCGGCTGCTGCTGAAGCTGCTGTCCGGGCGCGCGCCGTCCCGGCTGGCCGGGCGCTTCATGGATTCGCGGCTCTCCCGGCCGCTGATCGGGCCCTTCGTCAAAAAAACCGGGATCAGCCTGGAGGAGTATCTGGACCGGGACTTCTCCTGCTTCAACGACTTCTTCTGCCGCCGGATCCGGCCGGAGCTGCGCCCCCTGCCGGAGGATCCGGCGCTGCTTTTCGCCCCCTGCGACGGCAGGCTCAGCGCCTGGCGCATCGAAGAGGGCACGGTGCTCGATCTCAAGCACAGCCGCTACACCCTCGACGAGCTCTTTGCCGGCGACGAAATCGCCGCGCGCTATCGGGACGGCGTCTGCCTGGTCTTCCGCCTCTGCGTGGAAAACTACCACCGCTACTGCTACCCCGACAGCGGCAGCAAGGGCGGCAACGTCTTCATCCCCGGCGAGCTGCACACCGTGCGCCCGATCGCGCTGGCCGCCCTGCCGGTCTATATCCGCAACTGCCGGGAATACACCGTCATGGAGACCGCGCATTTCGGCACGCTGACCCAGATGGAGATCGGGGCGCTGCTGGTCGGCAGGATCAAAAACCGCATGGAAGCGGGCGTATTTGCCCGCGGTGAGGAAAAGGGCATGTTCCTTTACGGCGGCAGCACGGTTCTGCTGCTGCTGGAAAAGGGCCGCGTCGAGCTGCCGGAGGAGCTGTTCCTCCAGAGCGCGCGCGGGCTGGAGCTGCCCGTCAAAATGGGCGAGGCCATCGGCCGCGCCGCGGCGTTCCCGCAGGAGGCCGCCGGGCTTCCGGACGCGGGACCGCAGATGTAAAAGGATTTGCTTATGGACAACGAACAAGACCTTTTTCCCGGGGAGATCCCGGGCGAACCCGCCGCGCAGAGCGCGGACGGGAAGACGCCTCCCGGAAAGAAAAAGAAGGGCCGCCGCATCGTTCTGACCATACTGGGCGTGTTCCTGCTGATCGTCGCCATTCTGATCTCCGTCGGCCTCTACTACCTGCACCTCTGGCGCACCGGGCAGTGGCAGCCGAGCGACGAGCTCAGGCAGATGATCAAAGGCTACGTGGATTCCAGTGAGATCATGGAGCAGGCCCGGGCCCTGAAGGCCGATCTGAAGGATCTGGCGGGCTGCATCCAGAAGCAGGACGTCTCCGGCGCCGAGGATGCGCGCGAGCGCATGCAGGCGGACATGAAAAAGCTCCGGAGCACGATCAAATCCCCGCTCTACCAGGCCGCGGAGCTCGCGCCCGGCGTGGGCGACGACCTGGCGGCGGCAGAGGAGCTGCTCGCGATCCTTGAGGACGCCGACCGCGATCTGATCGGGCCCTATCTGGAGCTGATGGCCTCGGGCTCCCTGTCCGACATGAACCGGGGCGATGGCGTCCGGGTCGACGTGCTGCTGAGCTATCTGGACTTTCTGGAGGACTGCCTGCCGAAGGCCGGGCCGCTGATCGAGCGGATGCACGCCCTGGATCTGAGCCGGCTCGACTCTGACGGCAAGCTGAACGCCTACATCGACCAGCTCGCGGGCCTTGTCGGCAGCGGCGAGGGCATGCAGGATCTGATCCCCGCGGTCCGCGCGGTGCTCGGCGGCGGGGAGGACCGCCTGTACCTCTTCGCCGCGCAGAACAGCTCGGAGATCCGCGCTTCGGGCGGCTTCCCCGGCTCGATGGGCACGATCCGCATCAAGGACGGCCTGCTGACGATCTCGGATTTCAAGAGCGTCTACAAGGTCCTGCAGCAGACCACCCCCGCCCGCGCCAACGTCAGCACCGTGGAGGATCTGATCTTCTCCGGGCGGCTGCACCTGGCCTGGGACTCGGATTTCAGCCCCGATTTTGAGCGCGTGGCCCTGATCTGGGCGGTGTCCTACGAGGACCGCAACCACGAGAAGCTTGACGGCGTTATCTCCGGCACCCCGGCCATCATCCAGCGGATGCTCTCCTTCCTCGGCAGCGTCACGCTCTCCGACGGCACCGAGCTCAACGGCGAGAATGCCAGCCGCGTACTGGGGCACGACCTCTATTTCCGGTACCTCGGCAGCAGCCAGCAGTACGGCGCGACCGACTACGTCGACGAGCTCTTCGCCGAGGCCGCGAAGGAGACGATGAATCTGCTCTTCTCGCAGATGAACGCCAAGATGTTCGCCGATTTCTTCCTCTTCTTCCAGGAGAGCATCGCCGACCGCACGCTGATGCTCTGGATGGCCGACGAGGACGAGCAGGAGCTGATCCGGCAGGCGGGCTGGAACGCCGGGCTCAACACGGACCCTGCGCATCCGCAGATCGGCGTATTCTACAACAGCAGCGCCGCCAGCAAGGTCTGCTGGTTCCTGAACATCGAGCCGGAGCTGTCCGATCCGATCCGCAACGACGACGGCTCGACCAGCTATGATCTGACCGTGCGCTTCGTCAACGTCATGACCGCGGAGGAGCGGGCGACGGCCGGGGGCTACATCCTCGGCGGCACCGGCGGCATCACCGGCAGCATGTACATCTTCGCCCCGGCGGGCGGCAGCATCAGCGACGCCGTCACCACGAGCGGCTACCGCATGCTGACCCAGACCTACGAGGGCCTGGATCTGGCCTACCTGCTCGACCTGACCATCCCCTGTGAGGATGAGATCGTCGTGACCTGCCGCATCACCACCGCCCCCGGCGCGGAAACGCCCCCGGAGCTGATCGTCACCCCGACGATGCAGGAATACCGGTAAAATCAACAAAAATCGCCCGGCCGATTTTTCGGCCGGGCGATCCTTTTTCTGTTGACAAAGGCGCTGCCCGAGGGGTATGCTGTATATGGCAGATTATGCCGCTTATTCTAAACAAAAAAGGAGGAGACGTCATGGACGGTGGAAGTAGTACCGGCAGTTTATCGGGCCGATGTAAGGCGGACCGCAGTCTGTGCGACTCCGCCCAAACCGAATCCTGCTGAACCGTCGGCCTGACTGTCGGGCTTCCGAATCTGGACGCAATCCAAGAGAGGAGGAAACCCCCGATGGCAGTTAAAACCGCAAGCTTTGAAAAAACCATCCGCGCGCTGCTGGAGGAGAAAAAGTATCAGACCCTGAAGGACGTCCTGGTGACGATGGAGCCGGCCGACATCGCCGGCATCATTCAGAATCTGGAGGACGAGCGCCTCCCGCTGCTGTTCCGCCTGCTGCCGAAGGAGACGGCGGCGGAGACCTTCGCCGAGCTCGAGCCCGAGCTGCAGGAGCTGCTGATCCGCGGCTTTTCCGACCGCGAGCTCTGCGATCTGATGAGCGAGCTCTACGTCGACGACGCGGCGGACCTGGTCGAAGAGATGCCGGCCAACGTGGTCAAGCGCATCCTCGCCCAGACCGATCCGCAGATGCGCAGGGAGATCAACGAGATCCTGCGCTTCCCCGAGAATTCCGCCGGCTCGATCATGACGACGGAGTACGTGTCGCTCCGCCCGAAGATGACCGTGGCCGAGGCCATCACCCGCATACGGCGGACCGGTGTCGATAAGGAGACGATCTACACCTGCTACGTCACCGAGGAGCGGAAGCTGCTCGGCTCGGTGTCCGTCAAGGACCTGCTGCTCTGCCCGGACGACAGCACCCCGGTCTCGGAGATCATGGACGAAAACGTCATCTCCGTCAACACCCTGACCGATCAGGAAGAAGTCGCCAAGATGCTCTCGAAGTATAACTTCCTCGCGCTGCCAGTCGTCGACAACGACGCGCGCATGGTCGGTATCGTGACCTTCGACGACGCGATGGACGTTCTCGTCGAAGAGACCACGGAGGACATCGAGAAGATGGCCGGTATGCTTCCCTCGGAGAAGACCTATCTGCGCTCCGGCGCCTGGGATCTTTTCCGGCACCGCATCCCCTGGCTGATGCTGCTGATGATCTCCGCCACCTTTACCGGCATGATCATCACCGGCTTCGAGGATGCGCTGGCCGCGCAGGTCGTGCTGACCGCCTTCATCCCGATGCTGATGGACACCGGCGGCAACTCGGGCTCGCAGGCCTCGGTCACGATCATCCGTGCCCTGAGCCTCGGTGAGCTGGAGCTGAACGATCTGCCGCGGGTCGTCTGGAAGGAGATCCGCACGGCGACGCTCTGCGGCATTGCCCTCGCCGTGATCTGCTTCGGCAAGATCATGCTGGTCGACCGGCTGCTGCTCGGCAATACGGACATCACGGTGCTGACCGCCTTCGTCGTCTGCCTGACGATGGCCGTCACCGTGCTGATCGCCAAGCTCGTCGGCTGCACGCTGCCGATGGGCGCCAAGAAGCTGGGCTTCGACCCGGCCGTCATGGCCAGCCCCTTCATCACCACGATCGTCGACGCGCTGTCGCTGCTGGTCTATTTCGGCATCGCCCGCGCCCTGCTCCCGATCTGAACGCACGAAGCGAAAAACCGCAGCTCCACAGGAGCTGCGGTTTTTCGCATATATGCGTATGTACTCAGCCGTCCTTGCGGCGCAGGGCGCGGACGATGCCGTACACGGCGCCGAAGGCCACCGAGGCGATCGGCCAGATGATCCAGGCGCGGTCCCAGGCGTCGCCGATGAAGCCCCAGGCCAGGAAGGCCGCCGTCACGAGTCCGAAGTAGATCCCGCTGAAGGGCGCGGCGTTTCGGGAATAGGACTTGCTTTCGCGGCTGTAGTCGCCCTCCTCGAGCAGGCGCTGGAAGGCGCCCCAGAGGATGGCCGCGCGGACGATCAGCAGCACGCCGATCCCCACCAGCGCGAGCAGCGCGGCCACGGCCAGCAGATGCGCGAAGCACTCCTTCTCGCCGTTGATGAGCAGGCTCAGAAAAACGGGGATCACCGAGAGCACGCACAGGACGATCCCGACCGTGAGCTGCCGCGTATAGGTCGGGCGGAACTGCTCGCGCCGCTCGCGGGCCATGCCGTCCACGCCGTAAAGCGTGTCGATGGGCAGCAGCTCCAGATAGTCATAGGGCTTGCTGCGCAGGCCGCTGGTGACGAAAAGCGCCACCGCGCCGCCGACCATCAGCAGCAGGATCATCACGCCGAGCCCGGCCGCCTGGGCCTCGCTGAGGGGGATCAGGCCGAATTCCTGCGCCCCGCAGGTCAGGATCAGGCAGATCGGCGACAGGATGCACAGCAACACGCCCAGGGCCACATGGCTCGCGTTCGTTTCCTTTACGCGCAGGAATGCGTTGGCCTCCTCCATGCCGACGGTCCGCTCGGGCTGGTCGCGCAGTTCGCTCTCCGCCGCGGGCCCGGGCTGCTCGAGCGCGTCCTTCAGTAAATAATCGGTGCTGACGCCGAAGAGCTCCGACATCTGCACGACGCGGCCCATATCGGGCACCGACTGGGCGCCCTCCCACTTGGAAACCGACTGGCGGCTGACGCCAAGCTTCTCCGCCAGCTCCGCCTGGGACCAGCCGTTCTTTTTTCTCAGGTCGATGATTTTATCCGCAAGGATCATTTCGATTCGCTCCTTTGTCCGATGTCCCGGCTTCTGTCTTCCTCACCGGGCAGGCCCAGCATAGCCGAAAAGGCGTTTGCAGGGAAGAAAGCGGGCCTGGAACTTCCGCAACCGGCGGTTGCGTTTGCCGTTTTTTCGCTTGCCCGGGCCGGTTTTCGGTCGAAAAGCACGGTTCAGCGGCTGCTGTGCTCCGCGAGGGTCTTCAGCAGCCAGAGGCCGGTCTCGGTGTAGTTCTCCTCCTTGAAGCCGCTGTAGCCGAGGGTGGTGGAGCGGAGCACGGAGCAGGGCTCGGGCGCCTTCGAGTAGGCCCAGAGGCAGTAGGAGATGTTTTCCCGCTCCAACAGCTCGATCCAGGCGTCGGCGCTCTCCAGGTCGCGCGGGAAGCCGCCGCTGGAGGCCGTGACGCCGTACTCGGTGACGAATACCGGCAGTCCGTTTTGGCTGACGCGCTCGGTCAGGTCGCGCAGATCCTGCCCGTGCGTCGCGGCATAGAAGTGCAGCGTGTACATGATATTGTCAAAGTCGAGCGGGTCGGCTGCAACGGTCGCGAGATCCTTCGACCAGTCGGGATTGCCGACGATGACGACGGAATCGGGATCCTTCTCCCGGATGACGGGGATGATCCGCTCGGCATAGCGCTTGACCGTCGGCCAGTCGACATGGTTGGGCTCATTGCAGATCTCATACAGGACGTTGTCGTAGTCGGCGTAAAGCCCGGCCATCTCCGCAAAGAAGGCCTCGGCCTCGTCGGCGTAGAGGTTGGGGTCGCCGTCGCTGAGGATGTGCCAGTCGATCAGCACGTACATGTCGTACTCGCGCGCGAGCTCCACGCCCCTGGCGACGTCCTCCTTGTGGCGGTCCTTGTCCCCGCCGGTGCAGTAGCCGACGGAGCCGACGCCGTAGGTGTACATGGCCAGACGGAAGAGGTTGACCCCGTCGTCCTCCGCGAGCTCGCGGAAGGTCGCCTCATTGAGGAAGGACTCGGAGGTGACCAGCCCGTTGAGGCTGACGCCGCGCAGCATGACGGGCTCGCCGTCCTGCGCGCAGAGCTTGCCGCCGACGACCTGCAGCACGCCGCAGGAGGATGGCCTCGCCCGGCCGTCGTCGACGACGGTGCGCGTGTCTTCGGGCTCCGTCGTCGTCTCGGCCTCTTCCGGAGGCGTCTCTTCGGTCTGCGCGGGCGCGGCTTCGGCCTCCGCCGGCGCGGCCTCGGTCTGTGCGGGCGCGGTCTCGCCGCCGCAGCCGCTCAGGACGGACAGCAGAAGCAAAAGTGCCAGAATGAGAGAAAGCTGTTTTTTCATCATATGACCCCCTCAGGTATCGGGGCGGGACGCGGAGGTCCCGCTGCGGGGCGCGCCCGGAGGGCGCAGGGACAGTCAAAGTATAGCAAAGATTTCCCGCGCTGTAAAGGAGAACTGCCGCCTGCGGGAGCGGGCATGAAATGCAAGGCGCCCCCGCTAAAAGCGGAGGCGCTCATGTGGGCGGCCGCGGGCTAATGCAGGGAAAGCTGAAACAGGCCGTGTCGGTTGCAGTACCAGAGCAGGCGGCGGGCGCCGCCGATCTTGAAGCGGGCCTCGGCCGGCCCCTCCGGGTAGAGCTTTTTGAGCTCGCAGCCGTCGTCCCGCAGGGCGGCGATGAAGGAAATATGGTGCGTTTTGCTCATGTCGTGCCCGACGCTGACGTAGTACTCGTCCTCAACGCGCTCGACGCGGCAGGCGTGCCCGTCGTCGGCGGGGTCGGCCTCCAGCGCCGGGAGAGTGATGCCGCAGCAGCTGACGACCGCCTCGCCGCTGCTCAGGATCAGGTTCCCGCAGAGCGGGCAGACGTACAGCTTCGTTTTCAGCAGCTGAAAAGACCGGTTCGTGTTGACCACGTCCTGCCCGGCGAAGAGCTCGATCAGCGAAACGCCCAGCGCGGCGGCCAGCGGCTCGGTCAGCGTGATGTCCGGATAGCCGCGCCCGGTCTCCCAGCGGGAGATCGCCTTGTCGCTGACCTTCAGCCTTTCGGCCAGCTGCAGCTGCGTCAGCTTCCGCTCTTCCCGCAGGCGCCGGATCATGCTGCCGGTGATGTACGGATTCATGGGTGATCCCTCCTTACGCCGCCATGATACCGCAGCGCCGCGGGATGCGCAAGCTACGCATCGTAGAGCCGCCCCGGGCCGAATCCCACGCAAGTATTCCAAAAGAGAAGGACCCGCCGACGGCGGATCCTTCTCTTTTGTAAAAGAGCGCGTAAAAGTACACCGAAGCATAGAAAGAACGCCTAAAAGACATTTCTATAGCTCAATTGGGTAAGAATAAAGGAGAAAAAATGTCCATTGAAACAAAGCAGCTCTGCCGGAATAAGATGTGATTTAGCGGGGCCATTCCGACGACTGTTCCGTATGAACTTCAGACCTTGTCTGAATAACGCCGCGAAGGGAATCTCTCAGGATCGAGATTATAGACTCTT
>JAFZQE010000032.1 GCA_017552325.1 Oscillospiraceae bacterium | reverse complement strand
CCAAGCCGTTGCGCGCCAGGGCAAACGGCATCATCAATATCATGGGGTATCTCGGGGGCGCGTTTGCCACCGTGCTCGGGATCTTCCTCAAGCTGAGCGATTACATCAACTCTGCCGACGAGGCGCGAAATGTCTGGACGATCGAGCTGCCCTTCATCATCGCCTCCGTGCTGATGGTGATCTCCGCGCTGGTGCTCTTCAGGACCATCCGCGAGAACGAGCTGAAGGAACAGCTCAAGGACGAGCTGGCTCTCGGCGAGCAGCTCGCCGCCGTGGAGACCCCGATCGACGACGACAAGCCGATGTCGAAGGCCAACCGCACCATGCTGCTGGCCATCCTCGGCGCGGAGTTCCTCTGGTTCATGAGCGACAACGCCCTCGGCACCTACATCGGCAACTACGTCATCTACTACCTCAAGTCCGTCTCCAGCGCCACCATGATCCTCACGATCCTCGGCGGCCTCGCCTCGGTGATCGGCTTCGCCATCGCGGGCTCCATCGCCGAAAAGGTCGGCCGCAAGTGGACGATCTCGACGGGCCTGATGATCACCTTCGTCGGCCTGATCCTGATGTGCTTCGTCCGCCCGACGAATACGGCGATGGCGAGCGCAGACCACGGCGAGTTCACTTTCCCGACGCTGCTGTATGTGGTCTGGGTGTTCAAGGGCTTCGGCATGGCCCTGGTGCACAACTGCTCCTTCCCGATGGTCGTCGAGCTCTGCTCGGCCAAGAAGATCGGCCGCTTCACCGGCTTCTACTACGCCGCCAGCATGTCCGCCCAGACCGTCACGCCGGTCCTGCTCGGCCTGGTGCTGAAGGCTGCGATGGCCTGGCGCGCGCTGCCGGTCTACGCCTGCATCCTGACGCTGCTGAGCTGCACGGTCTTCACCGCCTTCGTCAAGAACATCAAGGCCGGCAAGGTGGCCAACGTCTCCGGTCTCGAGGCGCTCGGCGCGGACGACTGAACAATCCGGAATTCGGAATCAGGATTTCGGAATTGAGAAACGGCCCGTTTATATCCGCCTGTCCGGGCATATACTTTCCTTGAAAACGAGGTGTTTCCGCTATGACCACGCAAACGCGCAGAAAAGTCCGGCTGCTGGCCGGTCTCGGCGCGGCCGCCGTGCTGACGCCGCTGGCCCTGATCTTCCCCGGCGGCTCGACCAAGCGGCAGCGCGCGCCCTTCATGGGCCGGAACTTCGCCCACCGCGGGCTGCACACCCGTGACAGGAGCATCCCCGAAAACTCGCTGCCCGCCTTTGACCGCGCCGCGCACGAGGGCTACGGCATGGAGCTGGACGTGCAGCTGTCGAAGGACGGGGAGGTCGTCGTCTTCCACGATGACACGCTCGACCGCGTCTGCGGCGTGCACGCGCGCGTGGACGAAAAGACCTGGGCCGAGCTGCGGGAGCTGCGCCTCTGCGGCACGGAGTACGGCATCCCGCTCTTCTCCGAGGTGCTGAAGACCGTGCACGGCCGCGGCCCGCTGATCGTCGAGCTGAAAAACGGCCGGCGCAACCGCGAGCTGTGCGAGAAGACCTACGCGCTGCTGACGTCCTATCACGGCGAGGTCTGCGTCGAGAGCTTCAACCCCCTGATCGTGATGTGGTTCCGCTTCCACGCGCACGACCTCGTGCGCGGGCAGCTCGCCTCGCCCCGCGCGGAGTATCTGGATCAGATGGGCAACTTCAAGGCCTTCCTGCTCAGCCACTGCCTGCTCAACTTCCTCTGCCGCCCGCAGTTCATCGCCTACAAGATCGGCTACCGTCCGCTCAGCGTGCGCGTGGCCGAGCTGCTCGGCGCGATGAAGGTCGGCTGGACGAGTCACGAGCCGCGCAACGAGCGCGGCCGCGACGCCGTGATCTTCGAGTTCTACCGCCCGAAGCTGAAGTACAAGTGAGTGCTTAGTGCTTGGAAGATTCAGGAATGAATGAAAAACCCGCCCGGGGCATGTCCCCGGGCGGGCTGCTGTTTTCGAAAAAAAGCAGCCGCCCGCGGGCGGCTGCTTTTGCTTGTGGAACGGAATGCCTCGCGCGATCAGTAGAGGATCGTCGCGTTGACCATGGTGTTGGCCACTGTCATCAGGCAGTAGAGGATGGCGATGACGAAGGAGCCCGCGTAGATCTTGCCCGTCTCCTTGAAGAAGCGGCGGGAGATCAGCGTGCCGACGGGGATGAGGACGATCAGCGGGAAGAGGTTGACGATACGCATCGAGTTGAAGGCGAAGGTGCCGTTGTTGATCAGGCCGTGGTACTGGATGAAGATCAGCACGGCGATGCCGGCGATGTTGCCGATGCAGCTGATGAGCAGCGTGAGCCACATCGGACGGCCCTCGACGCGGTTGCCGCCGTTGACCAGCAGGGAGTTGACCAGATAGAACAGAATCCAGGCCGGGATATAGGCCAGCAGGAAGGGCAGCTTCACCCGGTCGAACACGCGCATGTCGATGACCCAGATGCGGAAGTCGACGTTGAAGACGAGATCCGTGAAGAACAGGATCACATAGGCGGCGCTGACGGTGGCCACAGCGAGCAGGAAGCTCTTCCACAGCACGCGGAGGCTGGTCTTGACGCCCCAGCACTCGGGGACGCCCTTCTCGCCCTTGCCCTTGGTCAGGGCATGGGAGATCAGGAACACGGCAAGCAGCGCGATCGCCACAGCCAGCGTCCAGGCGGCCAGCTCGTTGGTGTTCGGCTCGCCGAACCACTGGGTGACCGTGGAGGGAACAAAGGACTGCTTGCCGATCAGCTTGAAGGCGATCGGCACCACCAGCAGCGCGGGAATGATCGTATTGATCGCGTAGGTGATCCAGTAGGACGCCTTCTTTTTGCCGTCGGAAAGCGCCGGCGCGGGAGCGGGCTCGGGCTGCTTGAGCTCGGCAAAGAACTTGGTGCCGCTCATGAGCATGTCAGCGAAGGGGAAGAGGAACAGGAGGATGCCGACCAGGCCGACGCAGTTGAAGAACTCCTTCCACTGCCAGATTTGATCGTAAGCGTCGATCTTCTCATAGCCGGAGGGCACGCCGAAGGCCGCGTAGAAGAAGTTGATCATGTCGGCGCAGGAATTCTTGGAGAAATGGTTGAGCGGGTGGATCTCGGTGTTCTGGTTGATGACGCGGATGTACTCTTCGCCGTCGATGGTGCCGGTGTAGATCTTGTGGTTTACGACCTCGGTCACGTCAACACCGTCGAGCTGGTTGATGAAGGCGACGGCATTGGGGTTCTGGAGGTAGCCGCGCGGGTCGCCGTTGGCGTCCTTGAAGAACCACTCGTCGTACTTGGCGGCGATGACGCCCCAGTCGATGGTCAGGTCCACGGGCTCGTCCACGCCCTCGAACTGATAGGGCGTGTACTGCGGGTCGTAGCCGACGTCCACGATGGCCGAGACGCGGTTGGGACCGGCGCCGGTGGCCGCCTGCTCGAAGTAGTGCCGCACCGTCTCGCTGGCGATGCCGGCGCCCATCGAGTGGCCGGAGATGCCGACCTTGTCCAGGTCGATGAAGGTGTAGGAGGAGCAGGCGTAGTCGATCAGGTGGATGCAGTTGGTGAACTGGGTGCCGCCGTCGATGACGTAGGAGTTGCCGTGGTTATAGGCGTCCGGGGAAATGACCACGAAGCCGCGGCGGGCCAGCTCGATCATGTTCTGGTCCTGGTGGTCGTAGTTGTTGTAGCTGCCGTGCTGGACCACGATCAGGGGCAGCTTGTTTTCTGCGCTTGCCAGCTTGGGGATGTAGATCTGGGCGGTGATGTATTTCCCGTCGTCTACCACAACACGGAGATCTTCCACGTCCACGGCGCCGTGATCCGTCATAAAGGCCGAGGCGAAGATGCCGCTGATGAGGCAGAGGCACAGGGAAACACACAGCAGGATTTTACTGCCTTTTTTCATGTTTTTTTCTCCTCTCTTTGATATCGGTTCAGTTCCGACGGTTGCCGTCTTTATCATAGTACTGTGTGACAGCGAAATCAATTATTGTTTCTCACGAAATAAAAATCCTTCGTTTGGCAATAATGCACAAGAAAGCGGAAAAACGGGGCCCTTCCGCAGCGGAAGGGCCCCGTTTTGTACGTCCGGGAGGCGTTTTCCCGGTTTATTCTTCGATTTTGGTGAGCCGCGGTTCTGCCCCGGGCTCCTGTCCGACCTTGGCCCAGTCGGTGCCCAGCGTCCGGATCGCGTCTTCGAAAACGGCGAGCGTTCCGCCGTCGAAGCTCTCCAGCGACCGGAAAAAGGCGGCGAAGGCGGGGGCGACGGAACCGAGGGCGATCTCGAGGTATTTGGCGCGGCCGTCCTCCGTGGGCAGCAGCACGATGCTTTTCCTGTTGTTCCCCAGGCGATAGCGCTCCACCAGGCCGAGGGCGATCAGATGCTTGGTGGCCTTGGTGATGATGCTCTGCGCGATGCCGGTGTCGCGGGAGATCTCCGCCATGATCCGGTTTTCGTTTTCAAATTCGCAGATATACTCCAGGATCTGATACTCGTGCATGCTCAGATCCGAGGGACTGCGCCTGCGGTTGGCGGTAAAAAGGTTCCGGTTGGAGGAGTTTGAGTAGTACACGATCGCGCGCACCAGCTCCCGGTATCGTCCCATCCAGTTCAGTTCCATGTGCAGTCCTCCTCAGCAGCTTATATGAAATTATTTCATGTTTTTTGGAAAAAGTCAACACCCGCTTGCCGTGAGGCCGCCATTTTCTGCCTCCTCGCCGGAGTCCGCCGTCCGCTCCGGGCGGGCCGCGCTTTTCGGACGGATATATTTGTCCGGCGGGCTTGAAAAACGTAGAAGAACATGTTAAAATGCCTGCCTGGTCGGGACGGCTCCGCGGAGCGGGGTGCGGGATTTCCCGCCTTCCGCCGCTTTTTCCGGCGGTCTGCCGCCGTCCGGCATCAAAACCTTCGGAGGAGAACACCATGATCAGAAAGGCTTTGAAGGATCTCAAATACGACCGCAAGACCCTCGCCGTCGACATCCTGTACGACGTCATCGGCTGCGTACTCTACGGCCTCGGCGTCATCAATTTCGCGCAGTCGTCGAATTTCGCGCCCGGCGGCGTCTCCGGTCTGGCGCTCATCGTCAACCATCTCACCGGCTTCCCTGTCGGCGTGGCGACCGTGATCATCAACATACCCATCGTGATCATCTGCTTCAAATATCTCGGCTTTGCGTTCTTCGTGAGATCGGCGAAGACCATCCTGATCTCCGCGCTGATCGTCGACACCCTCGCGCCGCATCTCCCGATGTACACCGGCGAGCCCATCCTCGCGGCGCTCTTCGGCGGCATCCTCGCGGGCGCGGGTCTGGCCTGCATCTATATGCGCGATTCCTCCACCGGCGGCTCCGATTTCGTGATCCTCGCCGTCCGCAAGAGGAACCCGCAGCTCTCCATCGGCGTGATCTCGCTGGTGGTCGACGGCGTCATCATCCTCATCGGCGCGGTCGTCTACCAGTCCTTCGACGCGGCGCTCTACGGCCTGATCATGACCATCACCTACAGCCTCATCATCGACAAGATCATGTACGGCACCGATTCCCGGAAACTGCTCATCATCGTCTCGTCGGTCGGCGAGAAGGTCTCCGAGCGCATCCTGGAGGACGTCAACCGCGGCGTGACCATCCTCAACGGCAAGGGCGGCTACACCGGCGTCGACAAGAGCGTGCTGCTCTGCGCCTGCAACAAGACCGAGGTCTTCAAGATAAAGCGCATCGTCCGCGAGGTCGACAGCCAGTCCTTCACCATGGTCAGCTCCATCGACGCCGCCTACGGCGTCGGCTTCAAGCACCCCGACTCGGACACCTGAGAAAAATTGATATAAAAACGAGACGGCAGGGAGCCGTTTGCTCCCTGCCGTCTTTTTAATTATTGATCTTCATAGAGGTATCAAGACACACAAAACGATGGAGAGATGTCGTTATCTCTCCATCTTCTCGGCTCCGCCTCGCTCAAACAGGTCCCCGGTTCGAAAACCACGCACAAACGCAGAAAGACAGCCATCCCAACGGGATGGCTGTCTTTCTGGAGCTGATACCCGGATTCGAACCGGGGACCTCATCCTTACCAAGGATGCGCTCTACCTGCTGAGCTATATCAGCAAATGACAGCCCCCTTTTCTCAAAGGGGGCTGTGGCGACCGAGAAGGGACTTGAACCCTCGACCT
>JAFZQE010000031.1 GCA_017552325.1 Oscillospiraceae bacterium | reverse complement strand
CGCCTACTACTGCGACGACTATGTCAACCGCGTCCAGCGCTGCGAGCACTTCCCGGCGGGCTTCTCCACCGGCGACGGCCACAAGATGGGCCTCTGGGCCGGCGGCAAGATGCAGGACAACGGTCCCTTCCCGCTGATGCTCCACCCGCAGGCCAACGCCATGTTCCACGGCTGCTTCCCCTTCGTCAACATGGAGGGCAAGCGCTTCATGAACGAGGGCGCCTGGGTCCAGGGCAAGTCCATGAACATCATGAACCAGACCGGCAACATCGCCTTCTCCATCTTCGACTCCCATTACGGCGAGTACAACCGCAAGTCCCTCGAGGGCGAGACCGGCGGCGGCATGTTCTGGGATACGATGGGCAACCAGGTCGGCGATCCCTTCGGCGATGAGGACGTGGTCAGCATCGTGGAAGGCGATGTGAAGAACGGCAACACCATCGTGGCAGACACGCTCGAGGAGCTGGCCGAACAGCTCGGCATCCCCGCCGACACCTTTGTCGCGACGATCGAGCGCTACAACGAGATGGTCGACAAGCAGTTCGACGACGACTTCCACAAGCCGGTCGAATTCCTGTATCCCGTCAAGGAGGGCCCGTTCTACGCCGCCAAGATCGGCGTGGCGCTGCTGGCCATCGTGGGCGGCCTGTCCGTCAACACCGACCTGCAGGTGCTCAACAATGACCGCGAGCCCATCCCCGGCCTGTACGCCACCGGCAACGCCTCCGGCGACCTGTACGCGATCGACTACCCGATCAACTGCGCGGGCAACTCCAACGGCCGCTGCCTGATCTGGGGCTACCGTCTGGGCGAAGTCCTCGCCGGTGTTGAGGGCGACGGCGCCGAGTTGACGCCTCTGGCCGATCTGGACGAGATGGTCTGAGTCCCCGTCCCTTTCTGAGCGAATCGCATCAAGCATCGTTCGTCCCGGCAGCGCTTCGGCGCTGCCGGGATGTTTTCGCGGGGAGATCCGACGATCATATGATCATTATAACGTTACAATCAGATCGAACAGCAGCCGTGGGGTTTATCCCCACGGCTGCTTTGTGCGTGTGTTTATGCTCTGTACTCGGTCTGCTTTGGAAAATGCGTACCGGGTTTTCCTTTGCGGCGCTCAGCTTATACCTTGCGGGCCGCCATATTGCCGGTCGCGATCGCATAGGCGATGTTGAAGGGCTGCTCGCAGTCACCGACGGAGAAGGCGTTGTCGAGGCCCTCGATCAGTTCGGTATTCGGCAGCATATCGAGCGCCTCAATGACCGTGTCGCAGGGATACTCGTACGCAATGCCGGATTCGGCGGTGAAAGACAGGAAGCCGTCGCCGACGCCGGTGACGGTCGCGCTCGGGAAGAGACGCCCGCCGGCAGAATAGAAGGCCGTGCTGAGGAACTGCTTCATATAAACGGAGTGACCGTACTCGAAGTGGTCCTTGGCCTCGGAGGCGACGAGCGTGACCTTTTTGCCCTGGCCGAGGAGCAGGATGGCCGTGTCGACCGCCTGCGCGCCGGAGCCGAGGATGACGACGTTCTCGCCGACATTGCCGCCGAGCACATCCTCGATCGGCATGACCTTCGTCGCGCCGACGGAGCTCAGGCCGCTGCCCGCGCGCTTGCCGCCGACGGCGAGGATCACCGCGTCGGGCGCTTCGCTCTCGATGAGTTCCTTCGTGACCTCGGTGTTCAGCACGACCTCGACGCCCTTCAGTTCGCACTGACGGGCAAGGTACGCGCGCAGACGGCCGAGGTTCTCATGCGGGCCCTTGACCGCCTCGGCGAAGCCGAGCAGGCCGCCCAGGCTCGCGCCCTTGTCAAACAGCTTGACGCTGTGGCCGCGCTCCGCGGCGACGCGGGCAGCCTCCATGCCGGCGGGGCCGCCGCCGATGACCATGACCTTTTTCGGCGTCTCCGCGGGAGGCGGATAGTAGCCCTCGGGCATGGAATCGCTGTAGGCACGGAAGTAGGCGGCGTTGACGCGGCAGTGCTCCATGTTGCAGCGGTCGAACGGGGTGTCGAAGAAGCAGTGCAGGCAGCGCGTGCAGGGGGCGATCTCGTCGATGCGGCCCTCGCGCAGCTTGTTGACATACTCGGGATCGACGCACAGCGGCCGGTTCATCATCAGGAAATCGACCTTGCCGTCCTCGATGGCTGCGTTGAACAGATCGGGCGCGAGAGCGGGATCGTTATAGGTGGCGCAGCCGACGGGGATGCTGACCGCCGCCTTGATCTTCGCTGCGATGTCCAGCGTCAGGCCGACGCCGGAGTTGTTGCCGCGGATCAGGCCCTGGAACTGCTTGTCGAAGTCGAGGCGGGTGCCGAGACTGTTGTAGCCCTCCAGACCGCGGGCGGCGAAGTACAGGTCGCCGGCGAACTGGGTGATGTGCTCGTAGCAGGGGCCGATACGGATGTGCAGGCTGTCCGCGCCGGCGGCCTCCAGCTCCCTGGCGATGGCGGCGGCCTCTTCGACGGTGTTGAAGCCGTCGTTCTGGCCCACCATCTTGTCGTTTTCCTCGACGCCGTTGATCAGGCACTGCACGACGAAGTCCTTGCCGCATTTCTCCTTGATGCTGCCGATGAGCTCTCTGGCGAAGCGCGTGCGGCTCTCGATCGTCTGCGGACCGTACTCGTCGGTGCGGTTGTTGCGGTAGCGGGAGAAGAAGGACGAGCCGAGGTTGTTGGCGGCCATGTTCAGCTCATACGCGTCGAAGCCGTAGTCCTTCAGCTTCAGCGCGCAGTCGCTGATCTCCCGGATCCACTCCTTGACCTCCTCGGTGCTGTAGTCGCCGATGAAGGGGGCGGTGTAGTCCATGGGACCGACGGCGCAGACCATCGTGCCGAACTGATAGCCGACCTTCGCGCCGGCGCCATGCAGCGCGTCCAGCAGACCCTTGACGTCGTAGTCTTCCATCGGATTGTTGCCGCCCTTGAAGCGGTTCCAGGTGTCCGCGAAGTCCTCGACCCAGATCATTTCCACGCCGCCCTTGGCCATGCGCTCATAGAAGCCGATGTACTCGTCGGGATTGTGGCGCATGAAGGTCCAGTTCAGCGCGGAGGTCTTGACCATCCTGTTGTGGATGGTGTGCGGGCCGAGCTGCCAGTCGGTAAACAGCGCCGATTTGGAGAAATCCGTGATGGAGTTGGTGAAATTCATCTCCTGCGGATTGACGGCGGCTGCGCCTGCCTTGCCGGGCTCGACGCCGAGCGCCTGCGCGAGACACTCGTTGACGCCTTTGCGGATCGCCGCGGTGTTCAGGCTGGCGCCGGAGATGCCGTCCACCTCGGCAGTGCCGCCCGCCTCGGCGATGCGCTTGCAGTAGTCCTGCGCCGCGTCGGGCATGAGGGTGAAATAATCGTCGCCGGTGTGGTCGAGGACCTCATAGCTTACGGCGGTGACACCGCCCGCGTCGATCTCGCAGTCCACGCGGATCGTTGCGAAGTCGGTCGACTGGACGCTGCTGTAGCTGCCCGGGGTGAAGAGCTTCTTCTCGGCGGCCTCGGCAAAGGCGGTCGTCTTGCTCGCGCTGAGGCCGAGACCCGTCAGGGTCAGGACGGCAGCGCCTGCCGCGCTCCCCTTCAGGAAGTCGCGGCGGGTGATTCTTTTGGCCATGTGTTTTCCTCCTTTGTGATTGATTATTCGAAACAGGAGCGGCTCTCCTGTCACTGACGCCGGTCGTGCGGATCGAAACGATGCCGGGTATGCCCCACCATTTTATACCAAATTATAATTTATGCACTTTTTAAGTTCAATTGCCGCATTGCACAATTTGACGGTTTCTGATTTGGCAGATCATACATATACAGTTTGATCGTCTGCAGGGCAAGCGGCCTGCAGACGATCAAACGGTGCTGTCAGCAGCAAAACGGCGGGGAAACGGGCAGGTTTCCTCGCCGTGAAGTGCACTAGTCAACAAAAATTGGACACGAGCAAATAAAGAACTGTAGTTTGAAAATGTACTGGACTATACACCGGGTGTCGGAGAAAAAGACTCGCGGTACTGCTTTGGCGTCAGAT
>JAFZQE010000030.1 GCA_017552325.1 Oscillospiraceae bacterium | reverse complement strand
GCGCCCGCGTCGGCAAAGACGCGGCGGATGCGCCGGGCGTAGAGCTTGACCTCGGCCGGGGCGTCGTCGAGCGGCATGCGCAGCACGAAGCGGCTGCCGCGGTGGGGGAGCCCGGTCAGCACGTCGTACAGCGCGTCCAGGTTTTCGCCGTACCAGTCCTCCCACTGCAGCTTCTGGCGCAGCTCCTGATACAGCTCGCCGATCTCGGCGCAGGCGGTGAAGTCCACGAATACCGTGCCGGTCAGCGCGGTCAGCAGCGCCTCGCAGCCCTCCAGCACGTCCCGCCAGGTCTGCTCGAAGTCGCGCGTGTACCAGGGGTCGGCGATGGCCTCCCCCGGCCGCCCGGCGTAGTCGAGCAGATTGCGCAGCTTCCCGTCCGGGTCCCCGTGGAACACGCGGCGCATGTTCCAGAGGTTTTCCTCGTCCATGCCGATGAGCAGGTCGAAGTCCTCATAATCGGCGCGGCGGATCTGCCGGGCGGTCTTCCCGCCGCACGAAATACGGTGCTCATGGAGGACCCTGCGCATGGGCGGGTAGACGGGATTGCCGATCTCCTCCGTGCTCGTGGCGGCGGAGTCGATCACAAACTCGTCCGAGAGCCCGGCGCGCCGCACGAGCTCCTTCATCACGAACTCAGCAGCGGGGCTCCGGCAGATATTCCCGTGGCAGACGAACAGTATTTTTACCATATCGTTTCATATCTCCGTTTATCGTAGATTACCGTGATTTTACAAGCATTTGTAGACATTTGCCGATTCCTTCTATCGTGGATTATCGTGTCTTAATGTGGATTACCGCAGCCACCAAAAGCAGTAAAAACGGCGGTACAATCTTTGCCCGTACTACTGGGCTTTTTCTGGCCTTTAGCCTTTGATAGCGCGAAGCGCGGTTCATCTTTCCCGTTTTCGTCCTTCTGTCTGAATCATACGTGAAAAAACGGGAAAATGCAAGCCGAAGTCTGTACTTCCTTCGGAGAATGACAGGTAATATTTCATAAATCCGGATCGTTTGAAATCCTTTGAATCGCTGCGCTGCAGCTTTTCTGTGATTCACGATCCGGCAAAAAACAAGGCCGCACCGTTGTCGTAATCAATCTTGCGAAACAGGACGGGATGTAATAAAATAAACTATCCGCGCGCCGGCGGCGCGAACACCTTGCCCGGCAACAAGAAAAGCGGCCTGGCGAACAGCATTCGCCAGCCTATGATCATTTCACCCCAAGCAGGAAATGGAAGGAGAAAAGCCATGAACGCCACACTCAGGAAAGACGCTGACCGGATCGTCAGCGAGAGCATTGCCGCCGTGCTGCCCGACGAGGCCGTGCGCCGCACGCTGAAGGACTACCGCCCCGGCACGGGAAAAAACCTGCTGGTCGCGGCGGGCAAGGCCGCCTGGCAGATGGCGAAAGCCGCCGTGGATACGCTGGGCCGTGTGGACGGAGGCGTGGTGGTCACGAAATACGAGCATGTGATGGGCGAGATCCCCGGCGTCCGCTGCTATGAGGCGGGACACCCGGTGCCCGACGAAAACAGCTTCGCCGCCACGAAAAAAGCGCTGGAGCTGGTGGAAGGGCTCAGCCCCGACGACAGCGTGATCTTCCTGCTCTCCGGCGGCGGCAGCGCGCTCTTTGAGCTGCCGCGGATCCCGGGCGAAGAGCTGCAGGACATCACCCGTCAGCTGCTGGCGAGCGGCGCGGACATCGTCGAGATGAACACCATCCGCAAGCGCCTGAGCGCCGTCAAGGGCGGGCGCTTCGCGCTGGCCTGCGCCCCGGCAAAGGTCCTCAGCATCGTGCTGAGCGACATTCTGGGCGACCCGCTGGATATGATCGCGAGCGGCCCCGCCTACCCGGACAGCAGCACCTGCGCGCAGGCGAAGGCCATTGCCGCGAAATACGCGCTTCGGCTCAGCGCCGGGGCGAAAAAGCTTCTGGGCGAAGAGACGCCCAAGGAACTGACGAATGTCGAGACCCACATCAACGGCTCCGTCCGCGAGCTCTGCTCGGCTGCGGCAAAGGCCGCCGAGGCGCTCGGCTACGAGCCGGTCTTCCTCACGGACCAGCTCTGCTGCGAGGCGCGCGAGGCGGGCAGCTTCCTTGCAAGCATCCTCAAGAGCCATGCGGCCGCCGGCAAATCCCTCGCCTTCATCGCGGGCGGCGAGACGGTCGTCCACCTGACCGGCAAGGGTAAGGGCGGGCGGAATCAGGAGCTCGCGCTGGCCGCGGCGCCCGGCATCGCCGGCCTTCCCGGCGCGGCGGTCTTCTCCGTCGGCAGCGACGGCACCGACGGCCCGACCGAGGCCGCGGGCGGGTATGCCGACGGCGATACCGAGGCAGAGCTGCGCGCGCAGGGCCTGTCCGTGTTCGAGGTCCTCAAGGATAACGACGCCTATCACGCGCTGGCAAAGACCGGCGGCCTGATCGTCACCGGCCCGACCGGCACGAACGTGAACGATGTGGCCGTCGCGCTGCTGCGTGCGGAGTAGAAGGATAGAATGACATTCCATAGTCCGTATCCGCACGCGTGTTGTGCCGGGCGGCGATCTCTCTGCGGAGGATCTCTTCCGTGGCGGCTGCGCCGCAGTCATTATCGGGACCGGCGTCTGGCGTCCCGCCCGCCGGGGAAAGGCCCTTCGAGCCGGATGAGGACGCTTCGGATACCCGCATCTTTATGGTCAAGGGCATCAAATAACGGATGAAAATACAATCAAAGCCCTCCGAGCCGGTCCCTCGGAGGGCTTTGGCCTGTCTGCTGGCGGCGCAAAACAGGACCGGATCCGGGCTTTCGCGCACGGCGCTGTCTCCCGGCAGCGGATGGGCGCGCGGGCGCTTCGGGCACTGTTCTGCACAAAAGAGGGCATTCCCGCGGGAACGGAGCGGAAAAGCATGCGGAAATTGGTAAAAAGCGACAAAAGAACTGAGATACGTTTTGCGATTTTGTTAAAACGGCATCTTGCATTTTCATGCGTTATCGTGCATAATGCAATTACCGCCGCCGACGCACACCTGTCCGTAAAATGCGGACACAGCGTCGGCAAACGATAGGAGGACAAAAAATGAAAAAACTGATCGCTGTTATTCTTGCTCTC
>JAFZQE010000029.1 GCA_017552325.1 Oscillospiraceae bacterium | reverse complement strand
CTGCAAGGAGCACGGCTACCTGGTCGGCGAGCAGTTCACCTGCCCGCACTGCGGCAAGCCCACCGAGGTCTACAGCCGCATCACCGGCTACTACCGCCCGGTGCAGAACTGGAACGCCGGCAAGACCCAGGAGTACAAGGAACGCCGCGAGTATGTCATCGCCAACTCCCACCTGACCCATCAGGGTCCGAAGGAGGAGGCTCCGGTGGAGCCCGCCGCCCCCACGCAGCAGGAGGAGATCAAGGGCGGCCGCGCGATCCTCTTCGCCACGCCCACCTGCCCGAACTGCCGCATCGCCTGCCAGTACATGGACAAGGCCGGCTTCGTCTACGAGAAGCTGATGGCCGGCGAGAACGCGGAGCTTGCCAAGCAGTACGGCGTCAAGCAGGCGCCCACGCTGGTCATCATCGACGGCGAGCAGTTCGAGAAGATCGCCGGCGCCGGCGCGATCAAGCAGTACGTCAGCACGATCGCGAGCTGAAAATCGGCGTTTTAGCCGCAGGGGCGGGGCTTGTCCCCGCCCGGCAACACAAAGCAAGAATACAATAATGCAGGGCGAATTCGCATGACAGTACGAATTCGCCCTATGTTTCCCAAAGAAGCTTGCGGATTGCCGCAAGGGAGGGGCAAGCCCCTCCCCTACAGAAGCTTTCCGGGCACGGATAAGGAGAACAATATGTACGATATCGTCATCATCGGCGGCGGTCCCGCGGGGCTGACCGCGGCGACCTACACCTGCCGCGCGGGCAAAAGCGTGCTGGTCGTCGAGAAAAACGCCTTCGGCGGGCAGATCACCTGGAGCCCGAAGGTGGAGAATTTCCCGGGCTTCGTGTCCGTCAGCGGCGTGGAGCTCGGCGATAAGCTGCTCGAGCAGGCCATGAGCCAGGGCGCGGAGGTCGAGCTGGAGGAGGCCGTCGCCGTCGAGCGGGAAGACGGGCTCTTCCGCGTCGTCTGCGAGTCCGGCGCAGAGTTCGACGGCCGTGCGCTGATCCTCGCCACAGGGGCGAAGCCCCGGATGCTGGGCGTCGCGCGCGAGGAGGAGCTGGTCGGCAGCGGCGTGTGCTACTGCGCGGTCTGCGACGGCGCCTTCTACGCAGGCAGGCCCGTGGCGGTCTGCGGCGGCGGCAACAGCGCCCTGCAGGACGCGCTGCTCCTGAGCGAGAGCTGCAGCAGGGTGTATCTGATCCACCGCCGCGGCAGTTTCCGCGGCGAGCAGAAGCTGGTCGAGGCGCTGGAGGCGCGCGCGAACGTTGAGTTTGTGCTGAACGCCGCCGTGACGGAGCTCCTGGGCGATGAGGAGCTTTCCGGCCTCGTGGTGGAGCAGGAGGGCCGCCGGCGCGAGATCGCCGCAGAGGGCCTTTTCGTGGCCATCGGGCATCAGCCGGACAACGGCGCCTTCGCTTCGCTCCTCCGGCTCGATCCGGGCGGCTACGCCGACAGCGGCGAGGACTGCCTGACCGAAACGCCGGGCGTGTTCGTCGCCGGCGATTGCCGCAGGAAGTCGGTGCGTCAGCTGACCACCGCCGCCGCGGACGGCGCGGTGGCCGCCCTGGCCGCGGTGCAGTATCTGTCCTGAGCGAAAAGCAAAAAAGCCCCGGGGGCATACGCCCCTGGGGCTTTTTTCTATGTCAGAACAGGCCGGTGATGCGGCCGTTTTCGTCCACGTCGATCTTTTCGGCGGCGGGGACGCGCGGCAGGCCGGGCATCGTCATGATGTCGCCGGTATAGGCCACGATGAAGCCCGCCCCGGCGCAGACCTTGACGTTCGACACCGTCACGGTGAAGTCCTGCGGCGCGCCGAGCAGCGTCGGGTCGTCGGAGAAGGAATACTGCGTCTTCGCCATGCAGATCGGCAGGCCGCCGAAGCCCAGCGCCTCGAGCTCCGCGGCCTTTTTCTTCGCCGCGGGGAGCATCTGCAGGTTTTTGGCGTGATAGATGCGCTCCGCGATCGTGCGGATCTTTTCTTCGATGGGCCGGTCGAGCTCATAGGTGAAGCCGAAGTCGTTGGGCAGCTCGCAGAGCCGCACGACCTCCTCCGCGAGCGCCTTTCCGCCCTCGCCACCTTTGGCCCAGACTTCGCTGAGCGCGACGTTCACGCCGAGCGCGCGGCACTTTTCCTCCACCATGCGCAGTTCTGCCGCGGTGTCGGTGGGGAAGGCGTTGACGGCCACGACGCAGGGCAGGCCGAAGACCTCCCGGACGTTGCGGACATGCTGCAGCAGGTTGGGCAGGCCCTTTTCCAGCGCCTCGAGGTTTTCCGCGTTCAGCTCCGCCTTCGGCACGCCGCCGTGGTACTTCAGCGCGCGCACCGTCGCGACGATGACGACCGCCGAGGGATGCAGCCCCGCCATGCGGCACTTGATGTCCACGAACTTCTCCGCGCCGAGATCGGCGGCGAAGCCCGCCTCCGTGACGACGTAGTCCGCCAGCTTCAGCGCCGTGCGCGTGGCCGTGACGGAGTTGCAGCCGTGGGCGATGTTGGCAAAGGGCCCGCCGTGGATGAAGGCCGGCGTACCCTCGAGGGTCTGCACGAGGTTCGGCTTGATGGCGTCCTTCAGCAGGGCGGTCATCGCGCCCTCGGCCTTCAGAGCGTGCGCGGTGACAGGGCGGCCGTCGTAGGTGTAGCCCACGATGATCCGCGCAAGCCGCGCCTTCAGATCCTTCAGGTCGGCGGCGAGGCAGAGCACCGCCATGATTTCGCTTGCGACCGTGATTTCAAAGCCGTCCTCCCGCGGCACGCCCTGTACGCGGCCGCCGAGGCCGCTGACGATGTGGCGCAGCTGCCGGTCGTTCATGTCGACCGCGCGCTTCCAGGTGATGGCCTTCGGGTCGATCCCCAGGGCGTTGCCCTGCTGGATGTGGTTGTCGAGCATCGCGGCCAGCAGGTTGTTCGCCGCGCCGATCGCGTGGAAGTCGCCGGTGAAATGAAGGTTGATGTCCTCCATCGGCACGACCTGGGCGTAGCCGCCGCCGGCGGCGCCGCCCTTCACGCCGAAGACCGGGCCAAGCGAAGGCTCGCGCAGCGCGACGACGGCGTTCTTGCCGATCCGGCGCAGCCCGTCGGTGAGGCCGACGCTGGTGGTCGTCTTTCCCTCGCCCGCCGGGGTGGGGGTGATGGCGGTGACGAGGATCAGCTTTCCCTTTTCGGGCAGATCCTTCAGCGCGTGGATGTCCAGCTTGGCCTTGGTTCGGCCGTAGTTTTCCACCGCATCTTCGGGGATGCCGAGGGACGCGGCGATCTCGTTGACGGGGCGCAGCTTTGCCTCCTGCGCGATTTCGATATCAGTCTTGTAAGCCATGATGCCTACCCGCTTTCTGTTTTATTCGATGCCCTGCTGCCGGCACCAGATGTCCATGACCAGCTTCACCGGCAGGAGCTTCACCAGACGCACCTGACGGCGCACCGGATGCCCGAGGATGGACACGGTCTTTTTCTTTCTGAGATCCTTCATCGCCTGCGCGGCGACCTCCTCCGGGCCGTACCAGCGGTCGACGTAGCGGATGTACTCGTCGTGCTGCGCGTGCTGCTGGAATTCGGTCTTGATCCAGCCCGGGCAGACGCACATGACGTGGATGCCCTGCGGCCGCAGCTCGCGGCCGATCGCGCGCGAAAAGCTCAGCACGTAGCTCTTGCTCGCACCGTACACGGCCTGCCAGGGCACCGGCTGCCAGGCGGAGTTGGAGCCCATATTGACGATGCGCCCGCCGCGCTTCATATAGGGCAGGCTGAGGTGGCACATCGCGGTCAGCGCGAGGGCGTTGAGCTTGGCGCTGTGCAGCTGCTTTTGCAGGTCCTTCTCCGCGAAGGGGCCGAAGACGCCGCAGCCGGCGGCGTTCACGAGCAGCGCGATCTCGGGCTTTTCCGCCTCGAGCAGCGCGCGGTATTTTTCCAGCTCCGTTTCCTCGGCCAGATCCAGCAGAAGAGGCCGGACGGGATTGCGGCACTTGGTCTTCAGCTCCTCCAGGCGCTCGGCCCGGCGGGCGACGACCCAGATCTCGTCGAAAAATTCCTCCCGGTCGGCGGCCAGGACGAGCTCTCGCCCGATGCCGGCGGAGGCGCCGGTGACGACGGCGATCTTCATATCGGCGTCCTCCCGTTCAGTTATCGGACAGCCTGAAGCCGTTTTTCATGTTTTCGCTGGCTTCCGCAAGCGCCTTGGTCAGCGTGTCGTCCGTCAACTCCTTCGCCATTTTGCACAGCGCCTCGTTGGCCTCCGCGCACAGCGAGAAGTCGCCGCTCTCGCTCATCTTTTTGTCATAGTCCATCAGCAGCCGGCGGCCTTTGGCGAAGACCGCGCTCTGGTAGCGCATGACGATCTGGAGGCAGTCGGCGTAGTTGTGGTCGGCCAGCGCGTCGATCAGGCGGCTCGCCCAGTAGAAATTCTCGCTGGAGGTCGTGAGCGTGACCTTCGAGACGTAGTCGGGCATTTTGGCGACGTTCGTGTACAGCGGCAGCATTGCCGAGAAGGTGGTCGAGCCGAAGCAGAGCCACTCGACGCCCTTGAGAGCATCCTGCACGCCGCTGCGGATCTGGCAGAGGGCGGTCACGCCGGTGCGGTTGATGCCGATGGAGCGGTACATGCCGCGCTTGCCCGTGTCCCGGTTGGAATAGGGGTCGTAGGGCGTGCCCTGATAGTGCGAGGCGAGCAGATGGTGCACGTCCTCGGCAGCGAGCTTGCGGTCGGGTACCAGCGCAAAGGGGAGATTATCGCTCTCGGGGCCGAATTCGGCCTCCGGGCCGTCCCAGCGGTGGGAGAAGGGGCAGAGCTCGCGGCCCATATACCAGGCGCGCGGCGTGTTGTAGACGTGATCCAGGTCGCGGTGCGAGCCGAAGATCTCGCGCGGGTTGAAGACGCCGTTCTGGTTCTGGTCGAGGCAGTTGTCGCGGATGAACTCGCGCAGGTCGGCCGAGCAGAGGTGCGCCTTCTGCGCGCCGAAGGCGTCTTCCAGGTCGAAGGCGTCCATCGCGAACTGGTTGGGGGCGATGACGACGAGCTCGTCCGGCACGCGCCGGGCCATCCAGTGATGGCCGCCGATGGTCTCCAGCCACCAGATCTCGTTTTCGTCGCTGAAGGCGATCCCGTTGGACTCGTAGGTGCCGTAGCGCTCCAGCAGGGAAGCCAGCCGCAGCACACCCTCGCGGGCCGAGCGGATATAGGGCAGCACCAGCACGACGATGTCCTCCTCGCCGATGCCGCCGGGCACCTCCTTCTCGCGGCCCTTGGCCTTCTTCAGTTCCACGAGCGGATCGGCCGCGAGCACGCGCGGATTGGTGGATATGGTCTCGGTCGCAGTCATGGCGACGTTGGCCTCGTTGATGCCGGCGGCCGCCCAGATCCCGTTCTCCGGGTCCACGCTGGGGCAGGCGGTATAGCGCATAGGCTTGTCCGGCAGCTCGATCTCCACATGGGAAATGACGCTTTTGTACTTCCGCTTCTGTTTCTTCGGCTCGACCACGACGAGCTTTTTGACGTCGAAATGGCCGTCGTCCGTGCGGGCGATCATCGTGGAGCCGTCGCTGCTGGCTTTTTTCCCGACGAGAACGGTGGTGCAGGGCATGAAAAAGACCTCCCTTGCGCTCTGAGGAGCGCGATTTTTATCGGCACTACTTTAGCACAGATCGCGCCGCGATTCAATACCGTTCCCGAGGTCGTCCCGGGAACAAAAAACCGGGAGGGCAGAGCCCTCCCGATGATTCTGAAGTTGAACGCAGGGGATCAGTCGGCGGGATCCTTCGGCAGGCGCCGATAGGTCGCGGTGCAGCGGCGCAGCTTCTTGGCAAGCTTCGCGTTCAGCGCGTCCGGCTTCATGCGCCACTGCCAGTTGCCCGAGGCGGTGCCGGGGCTGTTCACGCGCGCGTAGCCGGGCAGCTCAAGCACGTCCTGCATCTGCGCCACGAAGAGCTGTGAGGCGGTGGCCATGCCGGTGCGGATCATGGCCCAGCACCAGCTCTCATCCTCGCCCTTGTGGATGTATTCGGCCACGTATTTCAGCGAGGCGCGGTCGACGACCTTGAGCCAGCCGTTGACGACCTCGTTGTCATGCGTGCCGATGTAGCAGACGCTGAGATTGACGCAGTTGTGCGGCATGTGCTCGGATTCGCCCTTCGGATCGAAGGCGAATTCCAGCACCTTCATGCCGGGCAGGCCGGAGTCCTGCAGCAGCTTTTCCACGCCCTCCGTCTTGAAGCCCAGATCCTCCGCGATGAAGCGCAGGTCGTGGAACCAGCCGGTCAGCACCCCGACCAGATCCATGCCCGGGCCGGGGCGCCAGCGTCCGCGGCGCGCGGTCGTGTCGCCGTAGGGCACGGCCCAGTAGCTGTCGAAGCCGCGGAAGTGGTCGATGCGGATCACGTCAAAGAGCTTTCCTGCGCCCTCGACGCGGCGGATCCACCAGCCGAAGCCGTCGGCCTTCATCTTGTCCCAGTCGTAGAGCGGGTTGCCCCAGAGCTGGCCGTCCTCGGAGAAGTCGTCGGGCGGGCAGCCGGCGACCTCGACGGGCCTGTTGTCCTTGTCCAGCTGGAAAAAGCCCGGCGCGCTCCACACGTCGGCCGAGTCGAGCGCGACGTAGATCGGCACGTCGCCGATGAATTCGATGCCCTGCGCGTGCGCGTAATCGCGCAGCGACTTCCACTGGCGGAAGAACAGGAACTGGACGAAGCTCCAGAAGCCGAGCTCGTCGGCGAGCTCCTCCCGATATTTTTTCACGGCCCTCGCCTTGTGCAGGCGGATGTCCTCATCCGGCCAGTCCACCCAGCTGCTGCCGCCGTAGCGGGCCTTCACCGCCATGAACAGCGCGTATTCCTCCAGCCAGGCGGCGTTTTCCTTCCGGAAGGCCGCAAGCTCCTCGGCATAGAGCGCCTTGCCGCGCTCATAGGCCAGGCGCAGCACGGGGAAGCGGTTCATGTAGATCCGGCCGTAGTCCACGCGCTCCGGATCCCCGCCCCAGTCGCGGCCGACGATCTCTTTCTTCTTGAGCAGCTTGTCCTTCACCAGCAGATCGAGGTCGATGAAGTAGGGGTTGCCCGCGAAGCTGGAAAAGGAAAAATAGGGGCTGTCGCCGTAGCTTGTCGGCCCCAGGGGCAGCACCTGCCAGTATTTCTGGCCGGCGGACTTGAGAAAATCGACGAAACGATAGGCGCTTTTTCCCATCGTGCCGATGCCGTAGGGCGAGGGCAGGGAACTCATGGGCATCAGAATACCGCTTTCGCGAACCATGGCGGTCACTCTCCTTCGATAAAGCTTGAAGAATTTAAAACAAGTCTATCGCGCCCGCCGGAAAAAATCAACGCCGCGGCTCCGGCTGCGGCGTGATTTTGTCGTTTTTCATAATTTTCCGGCGGATTTTTGGGCAAGGCGCACAATCCACCTCGCGACCATTTCCTTCATTCCGAATTATCACGGTCCCAGGACCCAGAGCTTCGTCACGCCGAAGGCCTCGCGGATGAAGTAGTTGAGCATGACGAAGAAATAGCCCCAGGGGGCGGCCACGCCGGCGGCCTCGACGCCGAGCCCGCGCGAGATCTCCTTGGCCCGGTAGAGGTGATAGGCGCTGGACACGATGGCGACATTCCCCTCCGGCTCGTCGCCGCGCGCGCGGATGATCTCATAGGAATTGGAGAGGTTTTCGAGCGTCGAGGTGGCCTCCGCCTCCATGATGATCCGCTCCTCCGCGACGCCGCGGGCGATCAGCCAGTCGTGCATGGCCTGCGCCTCGGTGACGGTCTCGCCCGGGCCCATGCCGCCGGAGACGATGGCGACGGAGTCGGGATAGGCGTTGAGGTAATCCAGCGCGCCCTCCATGCGGCGCACCAGCGTCAGCGAGGGCTCGTCGCCGTAGACCGCCGCGCCCAGCACGACCAGATACTTGCGCTCCGGATCGTCGTCGCTGCGGGCGTTTTTGATGATCGGCACCTCGACGATGCAGAAGTAGACAAAGCCGAGGCAGGTCAGGACCAGCACGACGCGCCACCAGAAGGGCGGCAGCCAGTGCTGCAGCAGGATCAGCGCCGCGATGAACAGGAACAGGTAGGCCCAGTAGGCGTAGCCACGCAGCGCGAAGCGCGCCACGATCGCCGCGCCGCCGAGCATGCCGACGAGAGCCCAGCGGTTTTTGCGGAAATGCCAGACCACGACCCCGACGGCGATGAAGCCCAGGGCGTAGGCGGGATACTTGATGCCGAAGGCGAAGCGCAGCAGCAGAGCGAGCGCGAGCAGGCCCGCAGAGGCCCAGATCCAGGCGTATTTCTTCATTGATTCAGCTCCTCCCACTGTTCATAGAGGGCGAGCAGCCTGTCGTCCAGCGACTGCCGCTCCTCGTCGATCTCCAGCAGCTTCTGATAGTCGGCGGCGTAGGTCTCCGCGTCGCGCGCCAGCTCCCTCTGCCGCTCCTCCAGCCGGGCGATCTCCCGCTCGACCCTGGCGGCGGCTTTCGCCGTGTTCGGCGTTTTGACGCGCTTCTCCGCCGGCTTCTTCTCCGGCTTTTCGCGCCTTTCGTTCTGCTGGAAGACGCTCTGGCGCGCCTTCCAGGCGATGTACTCCCGGTAGTCTCCGCGGTAGTCGGTCAGTTTGCCGTCCCGGAGCTCCCAGATGCGCGTGGCGAACTTTTCGATCAGCCAGCGGTCGTGCGAGACGAAGAGCAGGGTCTGGTCGTAGTCCGACAGCGCGTCCTCCATCCACTCGCGGCTGGCAATGTCGAGGTGGTTGGTCGGCTCGTCGAGGATCAGGAAGTTGCTGTCCCGCCCCATCAGCATGCACAGGCGCAGGCGGCTGCGCTCGCCGCCGGAGAGCGCGCCCACGGGGGTGAACACATCCTCGCCGCGGAAGCCGAAGGCCGCCAGGCGGTCGCGGGCCTCCTGCAGCTGGCAGCGCCCCTCGTAGCGCATCGTATCCAGCGCACTGCTGCGGTCGTCGGCAAACTGCACGGTCTGCGGCAGGTAGGCCGTACGGATCGCGGGCCCGCGCTGCAGCCAGCCGGTATCCGGCGTCTCCTCGCCGAGGATCAGCCGCACGAGCGTCGATTTCCCGGCACCGTTGTCGCCGATGAGCGCGATGCGCTCGCCGCCGGCGACGGTCAGGGAGAGGTCGGAGAACAGGCGCTTAGGCCCGTAGCTTTTGCTGACGCCCTCGATCACCAGCACCTCGTCGCCCGCGAATTCCCGCTGCTTGAACTTGACCGTCATTTTCCGCTGCTCGACCGGTTTTTCGCTCTGCTGCAGCTTTTCGATGCGCTTTTCCATCGAGAAGGCGCGCTTGTGGAGCTTGTCGTTACCCATGAAGGCCCAGAGGTGCAGTTTTTCGGCCGCGCGGGTGAGCTGTTCGATCTTGGCCTGATCCTTCTCATACTGCTTGAGCTTCTCGTCGAAGCGGCGCTGCCGCTCCTCCACGTAGAAGCTGTAGTTGCCGCTGTAGAACTCGGCCTTCCCCTCGACGATCTCGATGCTGCGCTGCACGACCTTGTCCAGGAACCAGCGGTCGTGGCTGATGGCCAGCACCGTGCCCTTGAAGCGCAGCAGATAGTCCTCCAGCCACTCGGTGGCGTGCAGGTCGAGGTGGTTGGTCGGCTCGTCGAGCAGGAGGATGTCCGTATCCTCGAGGATCAGCCGCGCGAGGTTCACGCGCGTCTTCTCGCCGCCGGAAAGCGTGACGAAGGGCTGCTCGCGCATGGCGGGCGGGATGTCCAGGCCGTTGGCCACGCGGTTGCGCTCGACCTCCATGTCATAGCCGCCGAGGCGTTGGAAGTCTGCGCTCAGGCGGTCGTAGTCGCGCAGCAGAGCGGGGGAGTCGTCGTGCTCGAGCCGCGCGGCCAGCGCGTCCAGCTGCTCGCCGATGGCATAGACCCGCCGGTGCGCGTCGCGCAGCACGTCCTCGACCGTCCAGTCCTCCGGGTAGACCGGGATCTGCGAGATGAGCCCCAGGCGCTTGCCCGGCGCGATCATCACTTCGCCGTCGTCCGGGCGGTATTCGCCGGAGAGCAGGCGGAAGAGCGTCGTCTTGCCGCAGCCGTTGGGGCCGAGGATGCCCACGCGCTCGCCGCTGTTGACGCTGAAGCTGAGACCGTCGAGCACATAGCTTCCGATCTCAAAGCCCTTTCTGAGATTGTTCACGGATACGTCTATCATAGTATCACTCTCTAAAATCCTGATTCGGAACTCCGTATTATTTATTGACCGCCGCCTGCAGCAGGGTATTGGCCACGGGGCCCGCGGCGTACAGACCGCCGCCGCCGTTTTCCACCAGCACGACAAAGGCGTAGGGATGCTGCCCGTCGAGCAGATAGCCGACGAACCAGGCGTGGCTGCTGCCGTCGCCGAGCTCGGCGGTGCCGGTCTTCGCGCAGAGGGACAGGCCGGGGAAGGCGTTCGCGCCGTCGTAATGGGAGACGACGTTGTAATGCATCATCGCGCCGAGCCGCTCGGCGGTGTTTTCTTTGACAAGGCGCGTATAGGGGCCGCTGCGCCCGGCGATCAGGTGCGGCTCGGCGAGGACGCCGCCGTTGGCGACCGCCGCGACGAAGCGAAGCATCGCGTAGGGATTGACGAGGTCGGTGCTCTGCCCGATGCCGGACCAGGCGAGCTCCGGGTCCCCGATGAAGTCGAGCGGGTATTTGCCGGCGGCGCTGGGGATGCCGTCGAGCTCATGCCCGTCGAGAAAGCCGTAGGCGCGGGCGTAGTCGATCATGTTCTCCTGCCCGACCTTGATCGCGATCTGCGCGAAGGCCACGTTGCAGGAGTTGGCCATGGACTCCTCAAAGCTCTGCGTGTCGTGTTCACCCGAGCAGGTGATCTTCACGCCGGCGATCTCGACGTCGCCCTCGCAGTAAAAGCTGCGGCTGTCCATGTCCGGCACGGTCTCGATGGCCGCGGCCGCCGTGACGAGCTTGAACACCGAGCCCGGCGTGAAGCTGGACGAGAGGCAGCGGTTGAGGTAGGCGCCCTCGGGCGGCTCGCCCTCGAAGAGCGGGTCGACCGCGGGGCTCGAGACCATGCACAGCACTTCGCCGCTGCGGTAGTCCATCAGCATCACGGCGCCCTTCCGCCCGCCGAGCGCCTCATAGGCGGTACGGCAGAGCAAGGCGTCGACCGTCAGGCGCAGCTCGTTGTCGGAGGCGTGCGTCGTGCCGGTCAGCGGGCTGAAGCCGTACAGCTCCTGCCAGAGGCGGCTCAGCGCGCCGGTGCCGCTCCGGCCGAGAAAGTCGCCGGTGACGGCGTAGCAGGCGGTGCGGACGGCGGCGTCCTCGGCGTAGCGGGTCCCGGAGGGGTCGAAGGCGGCCAGCAGCAGGCCGTTCCGTTCCGTCATCGTGCCGGAGGAGCCGGAATTCTGCCGCGCGAAGGCCAGGGCCCAGTCCTTGCCGTCGTCGAGGTAGCGCAGCGTGTAGGCGACGAGGCCGACGATGATGAGCGCCGCGATCAGCAGCAGGGAGACGGCGCGGTTGGTGATCTTTTTCATGCCTTCGCCCCCCTCTCCTCGGGCAGCCGCACGGGGCTGACGACGAAGCTCGCGTCCTTCCGGGTGTCGGAGCCCTTGAGAAAGGCCATCAGCATCCAGCAGCTCAGCAGCGAGGAGCCGCCGCGCGAAACAAAGGGGAAGGTGACGCCCGTGAAGGGCAGCAGATCCATCGCGCCGAAGACGTTCAGCGCCGTCTGCGTCAGCAGCATCGCCATCGCGCCGCAGGCGGCGATCGCGTACCAGGCCGAGCGGCCGTAGCGCGCCGAGCGCACCGCGAAGAAGGCCAGGGCCAGCACGGCCAGCACCATGCACAGCGCGACGATCAGGCCCTGCTCCTCGCAGACGACGGCGAAGACCATGTCGGTGTCGGCCGCGACGATGTCCTTCAGCCAGCCCGCCCCGGCGCCCTTGCCGAAGAGCCCGCCCGCGGCGGCGGCCGACATCGCCCGCGCCTGCTGATAGCCGCCGGGGCCGTAGATGTCCGCCCAGGCGTGCCCCCAGGAGGCGAAGCGCTGGGCGATATGGGGCTTGACGCTGGCGGCCAGTACGCCGGCCATACCCGCCCCGGTCACGGCGAGCAGCACCGTGGCGATCGAGCCGGAGCGCAGGAAGGAGATCACAAGGAAGCAGACGAAAAAGACCAGCGCGGTGCCGAAGTCGCCGATCAGCGCCAGCGCGATCACACAGACGGCCGAAAAGGCCATGAAAACAAAGAGGTTCCGCCGCCGGTAGAGCCGGTCGAGCGTGGAGGCGCCCACGTAGAGATAGAGCACCTTGACGAATTCCGAGGGCTGGAAGGACCAGCTGCCGAGGCTGAGCCAGTTGCGCGCGCCGAGGACCTCCTCGCTGAAGACGACGTTGACCGCCAGCAGCCCCAGTGCGGCGACGGCGGCGAAGCCGCGCAGCGCGGTGATGCGCCGGAGGCTGCGCAGCCACCAGCCCATCAGCAGGAACAGCGCCACGCCAGCCACCGACAGCAGGATCTGCTTGTACAGATCCCCCGGGACGGAGCTTGCCGCGACGGACATGCCGAGGGTGCTGAGGTAAAAGGCGATGGTCTCGACCTCAAAGCCGGAGCGGCCGAGCAGGCGCATCGAGGAAAAGCAGAACCATTCCAGCGCGACGAGCGCGGCGAAGGCCAGCGCGATCTGCGTCAGATACTCGCCCCCGGTCAGCATGTGCTGCAGCAGCAGAAAAAGCTGGAACACGCTCAGCATCAGCAGCGTGAGTAAGGGGGAGACGCGCTTTCCGGCGACCGTGCGCTTTTTTTCCAGCTGCCGCTGCTTTTCGGCCGTCAGGTCGGTAAAGCGCAGGGGCGTGCCGCCGAGGTTGATGACGTCGCCGTTTTTCACTTCGGCGCCGTCCGGGCCGATCTTCGCGCCGTTGACCCAGACGCCGCCCTTGCTGAACACGTCGTACACGGTCCAGACGCCGCGGCGGCCGCGCAGCAGCACGGCGTGCACGCGGCTGACCCGGTCCCGGTCGACGCGGATGTCCGCGCCGCGGGAGCGGCCGAGCAGGTTTTCCCAATGCGTGACGGGCAGCTTGTCCTTGCCGAGCTGCAGCCAGGCCCAGACCTCCGCCTCATAGCGCTCGGAGAGCAGGGAACGCAGGCAGCGCGCCAGGATCAGCACGGAGGTCAGGATCAGCACGCCTTTCGACACGCTCAGGCTGTTGAGCAGCAGCTCGTCCATCGGGAAAACTCACCTCTTTTCCGGAAAACATCGACAATAATATATTATACCATGCGCAAGCCCGATTTACAAGAAAAGGGCGGTATTCTTATGATATGAAGAAACCCGGGAGAGGGAAAACCGACGTTTTTCCTCTCCCGGGTTTGACGGTTGACGATCGAAAACTATTTTTTCCAGCTCTCGTCCTCGCGGATCTCCTTGAGGCAGCGGGAGGCCTCCTGCACGTCCTCGCGGGTGACCTGGCTGCCCTCGGCGTAGCGGGCCTTCAGATAAAGCTCGCGCAGACGCTGGGCGGCGGGCGTGAGCCGGATCTGCTCCGCCTCGTCCAGGATCTCCTCAGAGGTGCTGTCCTTTTGGACGCGGACGCCGTTTTCCCGCATCAGTTCCAGGTATTTTCGGTAGATGGCACGGACCTGATCGGCCGGGGTCGGAATGATGCGCCTGCTGCCGCCCCGCTTTTTCTTCTCCGGCGGGAGCTCTTCTTCGGTCTCCTCATACAGATAGTCCTCCTGCAGCGCCTTGCGGCTGCTTCGTCTGGCATAGCGGACGACGAGATAAATGGCCAGCAGCAGAAGGATGGCCAGCACGACGTAACCGCCGATCATCGTGGCCCGGTCGACCAACTGGGTTCCGGCCCAGTTCGGCTCGATGTTTTCCTCCAGCACGGCTCGCCCTTCGTGACCCGGAATCTGCAGACTGATGGAAGGAGGCGTCGAGGGCATCGGAATGGGCGTGGCCGTCGGATCAAGCTGTTTTTCCGGCATGATGGCGAGGATCAGCCAGTCGACGAAGCGGCCGACCGGTTTGAGGACATAGTTCATGCCGGGCGCGGTGAAGCGCAGCAGCATATAGATCAGCACCGAGCCGCCGAAGGCCAGCAGCGGCACGCCGACCACGGCGGCCGCGTTGGCCAGCCGCCAGCGAAAGCTCATGTTCGCGTTCATCTGAATGCCGCGCAGCGCGATGACTCCGAGGCAGAGGAAGCAGAACGCATAGATCAGGCTGGGATAGGAAATAACGTCCCCCCGATAGATCGCGCTGTGAGCGGCGTTCGCGGCCAGCGAGCAGAGGACGATGACCAGCATGACGCGGTAGATCCGCCGGTATTCGTCCAGCCAGATATGGAAGCGGCCGGAGGTCAGCACGATGATCATATACAGCCAGCCCAGCGCGGGGAAGACCAGCAGCGGCTTGATCTCCGCCCCGATGAAGCAGAGGCCCGGCAGCAGCGCGAGCAGCAGGCGCAGCGCCGCCCAGGGCACATGCACGGCGATCAGCGAAACGACAAGGAAGGCCGCAGCAAAGAGCGCCATCGGCAGCGTCCAGGGACGCATGGCGGGGAAGATGCTCAGAATGGAGAAATAAAAGCAAAGATCGGCGGTAAATCGGAACGCGGCTGTTTTCTTCATTGGTTTTTTTCACCTCCGCAAAGGACATGGGGATCCCGGCAGCTGCAGCGTCTAAGCCTCGGCAGGGAGGCCTCCACGGCCTCGCTTCGCACGGGCGTGATGATGATGCAGCTGCTGTTTTCCCGGGGATGACGGACATAGCGGTCGACCAGCCGGGTAAAGCTGTAGATCGCGCCGAGGCGCGACAGTCCGATCCGGCGCTGAATATAAAACACGTGGCTCCGGCCGAGGCCTTCATTGACCGAGAACAGGTCGCCGTTGGAATACAGCGCATAGGGGACGTGCTGCTCCTCCAGCTCCTCACAGACGCTGCGCAGCAGCTCCATGCAGTGCTCCAGCACCGGCAGCGGCGCGGACTCCATGTTGACGAGGATGCTGACGTTGCGGTCGACCGTAAAGTCGTTCTGCCGCACGGTGAGCTGCCCGGTCTTGGCCGTCTGCATCCAGGAGATCTGCTTCATCGGCTCGCGGCCGGTGTATTCCCGGTAGCCCTTGAGCATGCTCGGGTCGTCGAGGATGAAGCGCTGTACCGGAACGTCGCCCAAATAGCCGCCGAAGGTCTGCAGCTCCGGCAGCTCGCAGCGCCGCGAGGTGCAGACGATGCGCACGTCCGGGAAGCCGGAGACGATGACGGGGTTCAGCCCCAGAAAGTCGCCGCGCTCCAGATAATAGCGCCCCAGCTCATAGACGCCGCGCTCCCGGAAAGCGATGCGGATCTTTCCGCTGAATTTTCGGTAGGGCAGCAGATAGAAGTGGAAATCGATCCGCGTGCCGAGAAAATCACGGTTCGCGTGTCGGCTCATCCACTCTTCGTCCTCACAGATCAGGACCTCCGGATCCAGCTGCAGCGACAGCCCGGCATAGAGCACCGGCCAGCGCCCGGTGTTGTGGACCGTAAAGCGCAGCGTCACGCTCTCATCCGGCTCGGTGAGCGTGCTGTCGGCGCTGAACTCCACGTAGAGGCGCCGCAGATTCTCCCGCCGGCTGATGAACTGCGCGACCCCCAGCAGGATCACCGTGCAGATCATGATAAAAATGATCATAGCTTTTCCAGTGGGACCTCGATCTCTTCCAGAAGGTTGGCGATGAAACGGTCGTTGTCGAGATGGATGTTGCTGACCAGGGAAATGCGGTGGGGCAGGACGGCGGCCGCCTCGCGCTTGACGTCCTCGGGGATCACGTAGTCGCGGCCGTTGAGCGCGGCATAGATCTGGCTGGCGCGGTAGAGCGCCAGGCTGCCGCGGGTCGACACGCCGTTGATCAGCAGCTCGTTGACGCGCGCGCGGGCGACGATGTCCATCATATAGCGCGCCACGTCGTCGCTGACGCGGACCTGCAAATAACTGCCGCGCAGCGCGGCCAGCTCCTCCGCGGTCACGACCTGCGGCAGCTCGTCGACCAGCACGCGGCTGTCGGTGCGCCGCATGACGGAGATCTCCTGCTCACGGTTCATGTAGCCCAGGCGCAGGCGCATGAAGAAGCGGTCGAGCTGCGCCTCCGGCAGCGGGAAGACGCCGTAGGACTCCAGCGGGTTCTGCGTGGCCATGACCATGTAGGGCTCCTCCATCCGGTAGCTGACGCCGTCGACGGAGATCTGCTTTTCCTCCATGACCTCCAGCAGCGCCGACTGGCTGCGCGGCGTGGCGCGGTTGAGCTCGTCGGCCAGAATCAGGTTGGCAAAGAGCGGGCCGGGGCGGAACTCGAATTCACCCGCCTTCTGGTTGTAGAAGTTGATGCCGGTCAGGTCGGAGGGCATCAGGTCGGGCGTGAACTGGATGCGCTTGAAGCTGCTGCCGATGCTCTTGGCAAAGGCGCGCAGCAGCATGGTCTTGCCGGTGCCCGGCACGTCCTCCAGCAGGATATGTCCGCCGGCGATCAGGCAGATGACGACCTGCTCGATCACGTCGTCCTTGCCGATGATCACGCGGCTGCAGTTTTCCGTCAGTTTGCGCTTGAATTCAACAAAGGCTGAAGTGTCCATAAAGATTCCTCCCGGTTCCTAAATTAATTATTCTTTGACTTTGCATGCTTGTCTGATCTGCTTCAGTTCCCGCCGAGCCCGATCCACATGGCGGGCCTCACGGCGGGATTCGGTTCGTGGCCGCACGAAAAGCCGACCAGGAAGATCTCGCCTTTCGCGGTAACGACGGAAACGCTTCCGTCATCTTCCACGCCGGAGGTGCGCAGCCACCAGCGGCAGGCACCGTTCTCGGTTTCCCTGCTGTGCGCGAGGCAGTACGCGGTCCCCGGGCACTGTCTCGCACTGTCCGAATCAAAGTAGAGGCCGGCCTCTGTCGCGCTCAGGATAAAGATCCTGTCCTTCGTGTCTCTCCCCGGATCGACGTCGGCCAGGGGGTTTTTGTCCGCCTTCACTTCGGACATGAGGATCAGCGCCTGATGCTCGGGGCTGAACGCGGCCCGGAAAAAGTCCCCGTTCAGCCAGGCGCGAAGCTCGCAGGTGGACCAGGTCACCCGCTTGTAGGAGTTCGTCAGCTCACGTTCCTGGTTGTACGGGCGCGGCTCCAGCCCGTATTTGCTGACGAGCAGGGCCCTGTCCCCGTCGACCTCCAGCACGAGCCATTCGAGCTCCTCCGGGCCGTTCGACGGGTCGTTATCCTGCTCGTACAGGCCGAAACGGACCGTCGCGCCGACCGTTACGTCGGCGAGACCGGCCTTCTGGGCGCGGAGCAGGCAGTCCGCGGCGATCTCGGCGCTGTTTTTGTACACCATGCCGTCCAGCAGAGCGTAAGCTGCTTTATAGTCGCCGGCCCCGATCAGCTTTTCGGCCCTGTTCAGCTTATACTCCGGGATGATCACAGCCACAAGCAGAAAGACGAAAGCGACGCAGACGGCGGCGATGAGCAGAAATCTCACCGTGCTCTTCCGATTGGCGTTTTCTTTCATCGCGGCCGCCTCCTCACTGGTAGGACGACAGGATGCTGCCGGTTCTGACCTGGTCCGCGATGGCGTCCGCCACCTCGCAGAAGGCGGGATCCCGGGCAAAGAGGGCCAGCAGCCCGTCCAGCAGCCCGCTCAGCCGTTCCCGTTCCTCGTCGCTCTCCGCCCTGTGCTGCCGCAGCATCAGCATGGCGCAGAGCGTGCAGAGGCACATATCCTCCGTCTTTTCGATCTCCCGCAGCTGCGCTTCGCCCTCGAGGATGACCGCTCCGATCTCGGTCTTGAGATAACTGGACTCCGGCATCCGCCGCAGATAGCTCTCCGCCATCGCCTGCTCGCCGATATTGTGGCAGGTCTGCGCCAGCAGGCGCAGCACGTCGAGCCGGATCGACTCGTCCGTCGTGGTGTCGAGCAGCCGCTCGCCGATCTCGATCTTTTCCTTGGCGCGACTGTTGGGAAGCACCATCAGCAGGTAGTTGAGCAGCAGGTCGTTGTTGGGATACTTTTTCAGCAGCTCGCGGTAATAGGCCTCCCGTTCTCTCGGATCCCCGCTCAGCGGACATGAATCCTTCACCAGCGCTTTGACCTCTTCGTCGATGCGCTGCCGGTCGAAGTCCAGCAGGGCGTCGGGCGTCGTGCGGAAAAAGACGGCCAGCCGCTGCAGCATCTCCAGGTCGGGGCTGCTCGCCCCCGTCTCCCATTTGCTCACGGCCTGGGAAGAGATATTCAGATACTCGGCCAATTGCTCCTGCGTCAGCTTGCGCGCCTTCCGCAGCTCCCGGATCTTGTCACCGATCATCGTTGACTCTCCTTTTGGTTGTTTTCTCTCCTGTCTGTAGGATACTGCAGAGCGGGCGTCTTGTCTATATGAACTTGGTTGTGGATTATCCAACCAACAGTTGGAAAGGGCGCGTTAAGCGCCCTCCGGCGCGGAGGATCTGCCCGCGCCGGTTCGATTCCGTATTTCAATTCAGAGTTTGATCCATTCCGCCCTGCGCGGGCCGATGAGGCCCTGCAGCCGGCCGCGTCCTGCCGCGGCGGCCTCCGCCTCCCAGGGCTGCTCCCGGCCGCTGCGGTTGAGCACCAGCAGCCAGGCTCCGTCCGGGGCGGGCTCGCCGAAGACGTCGCGTCCGCGGTCGATATAGCGCAGCACCGTCAGTACCTCGGCCGAGCAGGCGGCGAAGACGGCCGCGCCGGTCTGCAGGCAGGGATTTTCGTTGCGCCTGGCGGCGAGGGCGGCGTAACAGTCGTGAAGCTCCGCGTCGCCCTCCTCGAAGGGCGCGCGGTTGAAGGGGTCGCCGGTGCCCCACATACCCTGCTCGTCGCCGTAGTAAACGCTGGGCACGCCGGGGATCGCGAACTGCAGCGCGGCGCAGAGATTTTCGCGGTCGAGCGCCAGCGCCTTGTCTTCCTCGCGGAAGGGGTAGCTGAGCTGCTCGACGCGGCTGAGCGCGCGCAGCGTCGTCGGCGCGGAGAGCGCCGTTCGGATGCGGTCGACGTCGTGCGAGCCGAGCAGGTTCATCAGCGAATAGTAGAGGGGCTGCGGATAGTTCATCTGCTGCCCGGTCAGGAAATCCCGCAGGCCGTAGGCGCTGCTGCGCCCGTGGATGAAGTCGAGCACGGCGCTGCGGAAGGGGTAGTTCATCACGCTGTCGAGCGCGTCGCCCAGGGCGTAGCGGCGGCGGGCACCGTAGCTCTCCTTGAGCACCGCGTCCTCCCAGACCTCGCCGAGGATCGGCGCGTCCGGCTTTTCCTCCTTCGCGGCGCGGCGGATCAGCGCCAGCACCTCGTCGGGCAGCTCGTCGGCCACGTCCAGCCGCCAGCCGGCGGCGCCGCGGCGCAGCCATTCGCGCACGACGCTGTTTTTCCCGCTGACGACGAAGTCCTGCCAGCTTTCGTTGCGCTCGTCCACCTCCGGCAGGTCCTTGAAGCCCCACCAGCAGCGGTAGTCGTTGGGGAAGTGCCGGAATTCGTACCAGTCGTAATAGGGCGAGTCCTCGCCCTGGCAGGCGCCCCGGCCGGGGTAGCTGCCGTAGCGGTTGAAGTAGACGCTGTCGGCGCCGGTGTGGGAAAAGACGCCGTCGAGCATGATTCGGATGCCGAGGCGCTCCGCCTCGCGGCAGAGACGCTCGAAATCCTCGTTCGTGCCGAGGATCGGGTCGACCTTCCGGTAGTCGGAAGCGTCGTAGCGGTGGTTGGAGCGGGCCTCGACGATCGGGTTGAGGTAGAGGCAGCTCACGCCGAGCTCCTTCAGATAGGGGAGCTTCTGTTCGATGCCGCGGAGCGTGCCGCCGTAGAAGTCGTCGGGGCTGTAATCGCGCTCGAAGGGCCGCGGCTGCCAGCGCACGGCCTCGCGGACGCTGCGGTGCAGCTCCGGCGTCTGGCCGAGCGCGCGGTGGTATTCGATCCCGCGGCGGGCGGTGTCGTCGTCGGAAAAGGCGAAGCGGTCGGGGAAGATCTGATACATGACGCTGCGGCGAAACCAGCCCGGCGTGTCGAAATCCGCGCGGAACACCGTCAGGCGAAAGCCCTCTCCGGGCCTGTCGCAGAGCTGCCCGGCAAAGCCGCCGCTCTCGGGGCAGAGCCAGCGCGATCCTTTCTGCGTGTCCAGCCGGAAGGCGTACCACAGCGCGGCGGGCTCCGCCGACGCGGTGAAGCGGCAGACGTAAAACTCACCCTCGCGCGTCATCGGCAGGTCGCGCCGGAAGCCGTCGCCCCAGAGGCGCAGCACGGCGCCCTTCAGCGCGCCGCCCAGCAGACGGAAGCAGAGCGTGATCTCTTCGCCGCAGCGCGCCGCGCCGAAGGGAGAGCGGTATTCTCCGCGCCGGGCGTCGTGCTCGGCGGCGACGATCCCGTCCGGGTTGTCCCGCAGAAGCTCTGCCACATGGGCGGTGCGCGGCTGCAGCGGGAGCAGCAGCGCCATTTCCTCCGCGCAGACGTTGTCCGCGCAGCAGCGCCGCACCAGCGGCAGGGCCTCCTCCTGCTTCATGCCGCAGTCGTCCATCAGCAGGCGCAGCAGCTCGGCGGCGCAGAGCGCGCCGCAGCCGCCGGGATAGCACTCGTAAAGCCTCGACAGAGGCAGGCCGCTGTCGAGGCAGCTGTGCGCGGCGAACCAGGCCTCGGCCGCCGCCTGAAAATAGCGGAACAGGAAGTCCTCCGGCGCGGCGCACAGCAGCTTTTCGCACATGTCGGCGTCGCCGCCGGCGGGGTGCCAGAGCTCGCCGTCGAACACGGCCTCCACCTGCTGCCGGTCGCGGTAGCTGATGAGCAGGCGGTAGTCGTCGGTCCAGTGCTCGACGTAGCTGCCGCCGAACCAGACCCTGCTGCATGCGCCTTCAGCGGCCCCTCCGTGGGAAGGGCCGCTGAAGGCGGAATATCCGGTTTTTGCGCCGATCAGAGCATCCATAAATAGGTTCTGGCGTACTCCTCGGCGGAGAGGGCGAAGCCGAAATCGACGGACATCGCGTGCTGGATCAGGCCGTTCATGATCTCGGCGTTGCTCCAGCACTCGAGCGCGCGGTACATGGTCTCCTTCAGGTCGTATGCGTCGTAGCGGCCGAAGCTGAAGCCGGTGCCCTCGCCGGTGAAGCGGTTGTAAGGCTGCACGGTGTCGCGCAGGCCGCCGGTCTCGCGCACGATGGGAATGCTGCCGTAGCGCATCGCGATCATCTGGCTCAGGCCGCAGGGCTCGAAGCGGGAGGGCATGACGTAGAAGTCGCTGCCCGCGTAGATCAGGTGGGCCAGGTCCTCGTTGTAGCCGATGTAGGCGCAGAGGCGGCCCTTCCAGCGCTGCTCCGCGGCGCGCATGAAGTCCTCAAAGCGCGCGTCGCCGGTGCCGAGCAGCACGAACTGCATGTCGGACCAGGTCATCATGTCGTCGATGATCGCGGCGACGAGGTCAAAGCCCTTCTGCTCGGTCATGCGCGTGACCATCGCGAAGACCGGCACCTCGGGCCGGACCTCCAGGCCCATGCGCTCCTGCAGCGCGGCCTTGCACTTCGCCTTGCCGCGGAGCATGCCGCGGTTGAAGTGGGCGGGGATCAGCGGATCGCTGTGCGGGTCGAAGACCTCCTTGTCGATGCCGTTGACGATGCCGGTCAGCTGCCCGCTGCGGGCGTTGAGGATGCCCTCCAGGCCCTCGCCGTAATAGGGGGTCTTGATCTCCTCGGCGTAGCTGGGGCTGACGGTGTTGATGCGGTCGGAGAAGACGCAGCCTGCCTTGAGGAAGTCGGCGCAGCCGTTGAGCTCCATGAACTCCGGCGTGTAGTAGCGCCAGTCGACGCCCAGCAGATCCTGCACGTAGTCGAAGCCGAACTTGCCCTGGAAGGCGATGTTGTGGATGGTCAGCAGATATTTGAGCCGGTCCTGCATGCCGCCGACGTACTGGGTATGGGCCAGCATCGGCAGCATGGCGGTGTGCCAGTCGTTGCAGTGCACGACCTCGGGCACGAAGTCGAGCACCGGGATCGCGTCCATGACGGCGCGGCTGAAAAAGGCGTACTGCTCGCCCTCGGGATAGCCGCCGCGGTAGATCTTGTCGCCGAAATACTGCTCGTTGTCGATCAGGTAGAAGATCACGCCGTCGACGACCAGCTTTTCTATGCCGACATAGGCCTCGCGCCAGCCGAGGCGGGAGTAGAAGTGGCACAGATGCTCGGTTTTCCCGGCGTACTTGTCCTTGATGGTCCGGTGATAGGGGGTGATGACGCGCGCGTCGATGCCGAGCGGGCGGAAGGCCTTGGGCAGCGTGCCGACAACGTCGGCCAGGCCCCCGGTCTTCGACAGGGGCATGCTCTCGGCGGAGGCCAGGAGCACCTTCGGCATCTCCTTGCGTCCGCGCTCCTTCAGCATATCACGGAATTCCTTTTTCATTTACCGGTTCCTCCCTTTGGATGATTTCATAAAGGTGCAGTAGACGGCCGACATGCCGGGCAGATGGATCGAGGCGGAGCAGGGCAGATTGGCAAAGGGCTCGCGCACCGAGTACACGGGCTCGGTCGACCAGTCGCCGCAGCCGCCGAAGCGCTCCTCGCTGCTGCTCATCAGCGGGATCAGCGTGCCGTCCTCGGGCAGGCCGATGACGAAGCCCTCGACCGGCACGGGCGTGAAGTTGCAGACGCAGACCAGATAACTCTTCTGCTGCGGCGCCATGCGCATGAAGGCGACGGCGCTGCGGTCGCGGTCGTTGACGTTGAGCCACTGGAAGCCGTCCCAGCTCTTGTCGATCTGGAACAGGGCGGGGGTGGAGGCGTAGACGCGGTTGAGCTCGCGCACATAGCGCTGCATCGCCGCGTGCTTGGGGTATTCCAGCAGCAGCCAGTCCAGCGGCTGCTGCCAGTTCCACTCGATGAACTGGCCGAATTCGCTGCCCATGAAGGTGTGCTTCTTGCCGGGGTGGGCGAACTGGAAGCCGTAGAGCGTGCGCAGCGAGTCGAACTTGCGGTCATAGTCGCCGCTCATCTTGTCGAGCATCGAGCGCTTGCCGTGCACGACCTCGTCGTGGGAGTAGGCCAGGATGTAGTTTTCCGAGAAAGCGTACATCATCGAGAAGGTCAGCTTGTCGTGATGGTACTTGCGGTAGAGCGGGTCGAGCGCCATGTAGTCGAGCGTGTCGTGCATGAAGCCCATGTCCCATTTGAAGCAGAAGCCGAGGCCGCCGACCTCGGGCGGCGCGCTGATGAGCGGGAAGGCCGTGGCCTCCTCGGCGATCGTGATCGCGCCGGGATAGCTTGTCAGGATGGTGGAGTTGAGCTTGCGCAGGAAGTCCACCGCGCCGAGGTTGATGTTGCCGCCCTCGCGGTTGGGCGTGTACTCGCCGTCGCGGCGGGCATAGTTGAGGTAGAGCATCGAGCTGACGGCGTCGACGCGGATGCCGTCGATGTGGAATTCCTCAAAGAATTTGCAGGCGGAGGAGACCAGGAAGCTCTGCACCTGGTCGGAGGCGTAGTCGAAGATCAGCGTGCCCCACTCGGGGTGGTTGGCCATGCGCTCTTCCTTGCACTCGAACTGGGGGCTGCCGTCGAAGCGGGCGAGGCCGTGCTCATCCTTCGGGAAGTGCGCGGGCACCCAGTCCATGATCAGCCCGATCCCGTTCTGGTGCAGCTTGTCCACCAGATAGCGGAAGTCGTCCGGGTCGCCGTAGCGGGAGGTGGGGGCGTAGTAGCCCGTCACCTGATAGCCCCAGGAGCCGTCGTAGGGGTACTCGGTGATCGGCAGCAGCTCGACATGGGTGAAGCCCATGTCCCTGCAGTAGACGCTCAGCTCGTCGGCAAGCTCGCGGTACAGGGGCCGGAAGCCCGGCAGAGCGCGCCAGGAGCCGGCGTGCACCTCGTAGACGCTCATCGGCGCGGTCATGAAGTCGCGGTGGGCGCGGCGGGCCATGTACTCGCCGTCCGCCCAGGGGAACGCGCCCTGGTCGCAGACGATCGAGGCGGTCTCCTTGGTGTTCTGGCTGAAGGCGGCAAAGGGGTCGGCCTTCAGCAGGCGGCGGCCGTCGCAGCCCTCGATGCAGTACTTGTAGTGCGCGCCGTGCCGGATGCCGGGCAGGAAAGCCACCCAGCAGCCGCCGGGCACGCGCTCCATCCAGTTGTCGTCCCAGTGCCAGTCGTTGAAATCGCCCACCACGGACACGCTGCGGGCGTTGGGGGCCCAGACCAGGAAGCGGTGCAGCTGCAGCTCCGGGATATAGCGGCAGCCGAAGCTGAGCCAGGCCTTGTGGTTGTTGCCGGTGTTGAACAGGTAGATGTCATCGGTCGGGATATAGGGCAGCCATTCTTGGTTCATGAGCATGCTCCTCTCTGTCTTTCGACAATTCTGAAATTGCTTATAATCATCCAATCATCATTATACCGCTTCTGCAGAATATTGCCAAGAGGGAAATTTGCCAAAACGCGCGGCGAACTTCGCCGGAATTCGGCGGGGACATGTTTTTCCTCTTGCTTTACGGGAGAAACTTATATATAATCGTGCAGTACCGAAGAAGAAAGGATCGAGGTCGATCGAATGAAAAAATGGATCCTGCCCACGCTGCTGCTTCTGATGGTGCTGTCTGCGGCGGGCTATGTGCTGTCCCAGCGGATCAGCATGAACAATCCCAAGGCCGCGGAGACCGCCGGGTCGGAAACGCAGCAGACCATGGCGCCCGAAGCGACGCCGGAGCCCACGCCCGCGCCCACGCCGGAAGCGACGCCGGAGCCCACGCCCGAGCCGACCCCGGAGCCGACGCCCGAGCCGCAGCCCGAGTATTTCTCCATCAGCTTCATCGGCGACCTGACGCTGACGAACCATCCCTATCCGACGGTCTTTGCCAAGGCCATGGGCGACGACTATTCCTATCCGCTCTCGAACGTCGCGTCGATCCTGAAAACGGACGAATACACTGTCGGCAACCTGGAGTGCACCTTCTCCGACCGCAACCTGTACTCGGAGACCACCTTCCACTTCCGCGCCCCGACGGAATACGCCAATATCCTGCTGGAGGGCGGCGTGGACTTCGTGACCACCGCCAACAACCACACCGAGGACTTCGGCGAGGCCGGCAAGCAGGACACCTGGGCGACGCTGGACAGCTACAAAATCCCCTTCGGCAAGAACGACGAGGCGAAGATCGTCATCACGCCCAACGGGCTCAAGCTCGGCATCTACTGCCAGTTCGACCCCTCCTGGTCGATCAATGTGGACCGCGCGGTCAAGGCGATCGAGCAGCTCAAGGCCGAAGGCGCGGACTTCATCATCTGCGCGGTGCACTGGGGCATCGAACTGCACGTCCGGCCGGAGCAGTTCCAGATCGAGGCGGCCCACGCCGTCATCGACGCCGGCGCGGACCTGATCTACGGCTCGCATCCGCACTGCCTGCAGCCGGTGGAGGAGTACAACGGCGGCCTGATCCTCTACAGCATGGGCAACTTCTGCTTCGGCGGGCACACCGCCCCCAGCGATCCCGACACGGCGATCGTCCAGCTGACGCTCAAGCGCGACCTCGACGGGACGGTGAGCTGGGAGGGCTACACGCTGATCCCCTGCTGCGTCTCCAGCCGCCCGGTGCTCGAGGACTACTGGGGCGAGGGCTACAACGACTACCGCCCGACACTCTACGAGGAGGGCACCGAGGCTTATGAGCGGGCCCTGAGCAAGATCGACGGCAGCTATGACGGCGAAAACGGCGAGGCCAACTACGAGCGCTGGCACGCGGAACACGGGTGATGGAGTTTTCAGTTTTTAGTTTTTAGTAAAGACAGGCGGACGGCCTTTGGCCGTCCGCCTGTCTTTTATGCTGTCATCCTGAGCCGCACAGCGGCGAAGGATCTTCTGAAAACTAAAAACTGAAAACTAAAAACTCGCCACCGCCGCGCGCAGCTCCGCCTCCGTCGCCTGAGCACGGCCCTGGATCATCTCCGGCGAGCCGCCGCCGCGTCCGTGGATGGCCGCGTTGATCGCGCGGCTCATCGCGCGCAGGTCGAGGTGCCTGCTGCCGATGATATAGCGCCAGCCCGCCTCGTCGCTGCCGGCGAAGACCGCCGCGAAGCCCCCGCACTTGTCAGCCAGGGCGTTCGTCAGTTCCCGCAGCGCGACTTCGCCCAGCATCTCCCCGGGCACGAAGGCGCAGAGATTGCCGCCGCTTTCCGCCTGCTCCGCGGCCATCCGGCGCGCCAACTCCGTCTCCAGCGCGGCCGCATGCTCCTTCAGTTTCGCCTGCTCGCCGAGCACGCGCTCCACGCCCGCGGCGATCTTCTCCTGCGGCACGCTCAGCAGCCGCGACACCGCGCCCGCGCTCTCCAGGCGGCGGCGGTAATCGTCCAGCGCGTCGAGGCCGCAGATCACCGTCAGGCGCATGCCGCCCCGGTGCCGCTCGGCCGAGAGGATCTTCACCATCCCCACCTCGCCGGTGCGCCCGACGTGCGGCGCGCAGCAGGCGCAGAGGTCGATCCCCTTGATCTCGACCAGGCGCACCGCGCCCGCGAGCTCCTTCTTGCTGCGGTAGTCCAGCGTCTCCAGCTCCTCCGACGAGGGGTACCAGGTGCGGATCGGCAGGTCGGCGCGGACGGCCTCGTTGGCCATGCTCTCGATCTGCCGCAGCTGCGCCTCGTCCAGCTCGCCGCTGAAGTCGATGGTCATGCCCTCCGCGCCCATGTGGAAGCCCACGTTGTCATAGCCGAAGAGCCGGTGCGTGACGCCGGAGAGGATGTGCTCGCCGGAGTGGTTCTGCATCCGGCGCAGGCGCTGCTCGGCGTCGACCGCGCCGATCAGCTCCGTCCCCGGCGCGACATAGCGGTCGGCCGTGTGGAGGATGCGCCCCTCGCGCTCGTGCACGTCGCTGATCCGCGCCTCGCCGATGAAGCCGGTGTCCGCCGGCTGGCCGCCGCCCTCCGGAAAGAAGGCCGTGCGGTCGAGCTCCAGCAGAAAGCCGTTTTTCCCCGCCTCGCAGGCGGTCACTCGCGCGAGGAAGAAAAAGAGCTTGCTGTCTTCGTAATACAGTCTTTCCGTCATCGTGTCACAACTCCCGTATGATCCTGTCGGCGACGGCGAGGCAGAGCCCCGCCGAGCGCTCCACTTCGCGGCTGAATTCCTCCGCGCCGCCGGTGATGCCGTCGGAGACGGTCTTGATCAGCAGGCAGGGGATCCTCGCCCGCGCGCAGGTCAGCACGACGCCAGCCGCCTCCATCTCGCAGATCTCGGCGCCCCAGCGCTCGTGCAGCGCGCGTTTTTTCTCCTCCGTGCCGACGAACTTGTCCGCCGAGGCGCAGACGACGCGCCGCAGCGAGGGCTCGATCGCGCAGGCCTTTTCCACCAGCTCCGGCGTCGCCGGGATATAGGGGGAGGGGTACTGCATATAGCGCCCGGCCTCGAAATCCTGCCAGTCGGAGACGTCGAAGTCGTAGTGCACGACGGATTCGACCACGACCGTGCGCGCCATAGCCATCTCCGGCGTCAGCCCGCCGACCACGCCGAAATTGACGATCAGCTCCACCTGGAAGGCGCTGATCAGCAGCTGCGCGGCGGCCGCGGCGGCAAGCTCCCCGGCCCCGGCGTTCACGGCGCAGAGCGTGTAGTCCTCGTTTTCATACCGCAGCACCTCGAAGCCGCCGCTGCGCAGCGTCTCCTTCGGCTCGCCGTAGCGGGCGAGCACCGCGCCCATCTCCACGGCGACCAGCATTCCGATGTTCTTCATCTTATTCGTCCTCCCCGTCCTTCTTATTCCGGAACACCAGCAGCTTGCTGATGACGTAGTTGCCGACGATGACCAGCACTGCGGCGATGACGGTGGAAACGTAGACGCTCACGCCCAGCACATTGACCAGCAGCAGATTCGTCAGCCAGCCCAGCAGCATCGTGACGAGCCGCGAGCCGACGAAGCCGGCGGCCTCCGAGAGGATGTTCGGATTTTTGCTTCGGAAGACCCATTTCCGGTTGGTCGGATAGGCGAAGGCGATGCCGGCCGCGTTTTCTACCACGGACAGAACCGTGTTCTGCGTCACACTGGGATCGGGCGTCCCGCCGTAGAAGGCGAAGTTCCACAGAAATTTCGCCGCCCAGGACACCAGCGTCGTCAGTCCGCCGATGAAGAGGTACACCAGCACCTCGCGGTGCTTTTCCCAGAAGGGCCGGAGCGGACTAAGCGGCTCCCAGCTCATGATCTTGTCAAAAATGTCTTTCTCTTCGTTCATACGATCGTTCCTTTCAGCGTGTCGCCCTCGATCGCCTCGATCCGAACCGGCAGCAGCCGCCCGCGCAGACCCTCTCCCGGCGCTTTCGCCGGCAGGTAGGTGTCGCTGTGGCCGCAGAAGAAACCGTCCTCCTCGGTCTCAAACAGCACCGGCAGGGTCTGCCCGAGGCTCTGCGCCATATATTGCAGCCGCATCTCATCCGCCGCCTGCTGCAGCTCGTGGGCGCGGCGCGCCTTGAGCGCGCGGGTGCACTGGTCAGGCATCTTGTCTGCCGGCGTGCCGGGGCGGCGGGAGTAGGGGAAAACGTGGATGTCCGCGAAGCCGACGCGGCGGATGAAGGCCAGGGTTTCGGCCTGATCCTCCTCGGTCTCCCCCGGAAAGCCCGCGATCAGGTCCGCCGTCAGCGCGCAGCCCGGAAAATACCGCCGCAGCAGCTCCGTGACCTCGAAAAAGCGCGCGCAGTCATACTTGCGGTTCATCGCCTTCAGTGTCCGGTCGCAGCCGGACTGCAGCGAGAGGTGGAAGTGCCGGCACAGTTTTCCGGTTGCGGCGATCTTCCGGCAGAAGTCCTCCGTCACGACCGTCGGCTCGAGAGAGCCGAGGCGCAGCCGCATCCCCCCGGACACGGCGGCGACGGCTTCGACCAGGTCCGCGAGGCCAGGCTTTCCCGGCAGGTCGACGCCGTAGGAGGCGATCTCGATGCCGGTCAGCACCAGCTCGCGTAAGCCCTCGTCCCGCAGGCGCGCGGTCTCTCTCCGCGCGTCCTCGAGCGGCAGGCTCCGCAGCCGTCCGCGGGTGTAGGGGATGATGCAGTAGGTACAGAAGTTGACGCAGCCGTCCTGGATCTTCAGCATGGCCCGCGTCCGGCCGCTGACGGCCCCGGCGGGCAGTTTTTCAAGCACGCGGCGCTCGAAGGGGCGATCGACGGATCTCGTCGTCCCGCCCTCCGCGACGGCCCGCTCCACGGCCTCGACGGTCTTCGCCCGGTCGGCCGCGCCGAAGATCACCTGCGCGCCGATCTCCGCGGCCTCGTCCGGCTCGAGCTGCGCGTAGCAGCCGCAGACGGCCAGCACTGCGCCGGGGTTTTCGTCGCGCAGGCGGCGGATCGCCTGGCGGGATTTGCGCCCGCTCTCCGCCGTGACGGCACAGGTGTTGACGATCACCGCGTCGGCGGTCTCGCCGGGGGCGGCTGGCCGGTGCCCGTGCTCAAGAAGCAGGGTCTCCATGGCCTGGGTCTCATACTGGTTGACCTTGCAGCCAAGAGTCGCTATAATATAGATCATCTGATCTCTCCACTTCTGTTTGTTCCGGAGGGGACACCCCTCAGTCTGACCTGCGGTCAGACAGCTCCCCTTGCAAGGGAGCCTGAACGGAAAGGATTTTATGGAACACTATCTGGACAACGCCGCGACGACGATGGTCTGCCCCGAGGCGGCCGAGGCGGCGCTGCAGGCGATGACGCTCTGCTACGGCAATCCAAGCTCCACGCACGCCAAGGGGCGCGAGGCGAAAAAGCTGCTCGACCGCGCCCGCGGGCAGGTCGCCGCCGCGCTGGACTGCGCGCCGGGCGAGCTTGTGTTCACCTCCTGCGGCTCCGAGAGCGACAACTGGGCCCTGCTCGGCGGCGCGGAGGCGATGCGCCGCAGGGGGAAGCACGTGATCAGCTCCGCCGTGGAACACGACGCGGTGCGCAAGAGCCTCGACGAGCTGGAGGCGCGCGGCTTCGAGGTCACGCGGCTCAGACCGAACGCGCTCGGCGGGATCGACCCCTCCGCCGTGGCGGAAACGCTCCGTGAGGATACTATACTCGTTTCTTTGATGCTGGTCAACAACGAAACCGGCGCCGTGACCGATATTTCCGCCGTCTCCCGCCTGCTGAAGGAGGCCGGGAGCCCGGCGCTGCTGCACACAGACACCGTGCAGGGCTTTATGAAGCTGCCGTTCCGGGCGAAAACGCTCGGCGCGGACCTGATCAGCGTCAGCGGGCACAAGATCCACGCGCCGAAGGGGATCGGCGCGCTGTACATCCGCAGCGGCCTGCGTCTTAAGCCCCTGCTCGTCGGCGGCGCGCAGGAAAACGGCCGCCGCGCCGGCACCGAGGCCATGCCTCAGATCGCGGCCTTCGGCGCGGCCTGCGAGGCCGCCCGCGCCGGCTTCGCGGAGAACACGGCCCGTATGGCTGCGCTGCGCGAAAGCTGCATTGAAACTCTTCACCGGGAGATCCCGGAGCTGCTCGTCCTGGGCGGAGGCGCGCCGCACATCCTCAGCGTCTCGATGCCCGGCTGGCGCAGCGAGGTGTTGATCAACTGGCTCGAGGCGCAGGAGATCTACGTCTCGCGCAGCTCCGCCTGCAAAAAAGGCGCGCGCAGCCACGTCCTGGAGGCGATCGGCCTGCGCCCGGCGGTCATCGACGGGGCGATCCGCATCGGCTTCAGCCGCTTCAGCACACAGGAAGACGTCGAGGCGCTCTGCCGCGGCCTGAAGGAGGCCCGCGAGCGGCTCAGCCACAGATAGTGCTTAGTGCTTGGCGCTTAGAAAAAAGTGAGGAGCTTGGCTCCTCACTTTTTTGCACTTTATACGCTTTCTGCTTTCTCCGGCTCCGCCGCGGAGGGATCTTCCGGCGTCTTCCGGATGACCTCGTGCGTCACCGCGTCGATGTGGTCTATCGTCTGGTAGTCCTCCATCTCCGAGGGCAGGTCGCTGCGCTCCAGGCGCTTTTTGACCAGCTTGTCGATGAAGGTGTAGATCACCACGAAGACCGGCACGCCCAGCAGCATGCCCCAGAAGCCGAAGAGCCCGGCGCCGACGATGATCGAGAACATGACCCAGAAGCCGTTGATGCCGGTGGTGCCGCCGAGGATCTTCGGACCGATGATGTTGCCGTCCACCTGCTGGAGGATGATGACGAAGATGATGAAGATCAGGCACTTGACCGGGCTGGTCGCCAGGATGATCAGCGCGCTGGGCACTGCGCCGATGAAGGGCCCGAAGAAGGGGATGATGTTCGTCACGCCGACCAGCACGCTCACCAGTCCCGCGCTGGGGATGCCGGCGATCAGACAGAACACGTAGCAGATCAGGCCGATGATCGCGGAATCCAGCAGCTTGCCGGAGAAGAAGCCCATGAAGGTTCGGTGGGTGAAATCGATCCCGTCGCGGATCTTTTCCGCGGCGTTCAGGCTGAAAATGCTGTACAGCAGGCGCTTGCAGCCCGCCTTGACCTTTTCCAGGTTGGCGAGGATGTACAGGGACACGACGATGCCGACGACCAGGTTGTAGACCGCGACCAGGACGCTGCCGGCGAAGTTCGTCACGACCTTGGTGATGTCGAGAAGCTGCGGCGCGACGGATTTGGTCAGCCAGTCCGTGATCTCCTTGTTCGCGTTGCCCAGCAGGCCGGTGACATAGGCCTCGACCTCCGGATTGTCGGCGAGGAGCTGCTCGGCCCAGTTCGTCAGGGCGTTGATCCAGTCAACGCTCGCGGCGCTGATGCTTTCAATGGCGTCGACCAGCTGCACGGGGATCAGGTAGACCATGGCGGCCAGGATCAGCAGGAACAGCAGCAGCGAAATGAAAACGCTGAGGAAACGGGCGAAGCCCGCGCCCTTCTTTTTCGTCTTTTTGAACAGCTTCCGGCCGAGAGGCAGGAACAGCGCCCGTTCCATCCAGTTTTTCAGAGGAGTCAGCAGATAGGCGATCACCAGGCCCCAGATGAAGGGACTGAGAACCTTGGTCAGCTTGCTCACCGCCCCGCTGATATCCGGGAACCGGGTGATCAGCAGCGTCAGCAGACCGAGCAGGCCGCCCACACAGAAGACCGTGATGCCCCAGTACAGGTATTTTTTGTCCCAGCGAAACTTGTATCTCATGGCGTCGCCCCCTTTTTGCCGCTTCCATTGTACTATTCTGCGCCGGGCCGAGTCAACTTGAAATTGTAAATTCTTTTATTTGAAATTATGTGAACCGTTTGGTATGCATATTCAGTTCGGCCTTGTGGGAAAAACTGTGGGAACTGTTCAAAACTCCCGCATCCTTCGCCGCTCTTTATCCGGAAAAAGCAGGTGAATATCCAGGCCCATCGGCCGAAATATACATAATTGTGTCAACCTGTGCATGAACGACCGGCCCGGCGCATAGGCTGGAGCAAGGACTTGTTCGGATGGGGGAGAGCGAAATGAAACGGATCATTGCCGGAATACTGCTGTTTTTCTGCCTTGCGCCGGGGCGGCTGCCGTCCTCGGAGCGCCTGCCCGCGCTGTCTTCGTCGGAGGGCGGAGAGGGGAACGCGCTGACGATCTCCGCGCCGTCGGCGCTGCTGATGGAGAAGGAGACGGGAACGGTGCTCTACGAGAAAAACGCGCACGAGCGCCTGTTTCCCGCCAGCGTCACCAAGCTGATGACGATGCTGCTGATCGCCGAGGACGTGGACAGCGGGCGGCTGAGCCTGGACGAGACGGTCACGGCCAGCGCCCGGGCGGCCTCCTTCGGCGGCAGCTGCGTCTATCTTGAGGAGGGCGAGCGGATGAGCGCCGGCGACATGCTCAAGTGCATCGCCGTCGTCTCGGCCAACGACTGCGCCGTGGCGATGGCCGAGCACCTGGCAGGCTCCGAGGAGCTCTTCGTCGAGCGGATGAACCGCCGCGCGGAGGAGCTGGGCCTGGAGGATACGCACTTCACCAGCTGCAGCGGCCTCTTCGACGACGGGGAGCATTACAGCTCGGCTTACGACATCGCCGTCATGTCGCGCGAGCTGCTGCGCCACCCCTTCATCAAGGACTACACGACGATCTGGCTCGACAGCATCCGGGACGGGGCCTTCGAGCTGAACAACACCAACAAGCTGGTCTACTGGTATCCCGGCTGCACCGGGCTCAAGACCGGCTACACCAGCACCGCGCTCTACTGTCTCTCGGCCAGCGCGGAGCGGGAGGGCGTCGAGTACATCGCGGTCGTGCTGCGCGGCGAGAGCATCGAGTCGCGCAACCGGGACGCGAAGACCCTGCTAAACTACGGCTTCGCCGCATTCCGCCTCTGCCCGCTGCGCCCGGAGGAGGAGCTGCGCCGCATGCCCGTGGACATGGGCGAGAAAGAGAGCGCGGCGCTGCGCGTGGAGGGCGAGCGCTTTGCCGTCGTGCCGAAAAGCGGCGCGCAGCCTGTCTACACGCTCACGCTGCCGGACAGCGCGGACGCGCCGCTGCGGGAGGGGCAGCGCCTGGGCACGCTGACCGTGACGCTCGAGGGCGAGACGCTCGCGGAGCTGCCGGTGACGGCGGCGGAGGAGGTGCCGCGCGCCGGCTTCCTCACGATCCTGCGGATGCTTGCCGCGGGGATGTTGGGACTGTAGCGGCGGCATGGTATGAAGAACCGGCATGACTTCCGTCATGCCGGTTCTTCGTGTTCCCGGAAACGCTTATTCCTGCGGCTTTTCCGCCGGCCCGGGCCGGTTGACCGCGGGCGTCTCCACGCGCCGGGCCAGGTACAGGCAGTAGCCGATGGCCAGCACGAGGGTCAGGACGTGTACGGCGATGTTCAGCGCGAAAGACGATTCGTCGCCCGAGAACTTGGAAGTGACGTCGATCAGGCTGTGCGCCAGGATGCAGGGCCAGAGGCTGCCGCCCTTGTAGAAGGCCATCGTGAAGATAAAGCCGACGGCGACGGCAAAGACCACCTGATTGAGCGTATCCACAATGTCCTGCCCGACAAAAAGGTTCAGGATGTGCCCGATCCCGAAAGTGACGGAGGAGACGATGATCGCCGCTTTGACGCTGCCGCCCTTCAGCATGGCCTTGAACAGGAAACCGCGGAAGATCAGCTCCTCGGCAAAGCCGACGAAGGCCATCATCACGGCGGCACAGATCAGCCCCGGCACCGGATAGTCGGGCGAGATCCCGTTCCAGAGGTTGAAGCTGGCGATGATCCACAGCGGGATGAACCAAAGCATGGCGCGGCTGTTCTTCGCCCAGCCCGTCAGGCCGTAGTATTCTGCCATCCCGGTGAGGCGGACGAACAGGAACATCAGGAGGGAGATCACGATCAGGCCTGTCATCTGGACCGGGCTGTCGTCCCCAAGACCGCGCAGATTCCCCATGGCGACCGTGTACAGCACGATCCAGAAGATCGCGCAGAGGATCTCATGCTTCCGATAAAAGTCTTTCAGCTTGTTCATGTGTTTTCCTCCTCCTGAAGGACCGCCGCGACCGCTCCGTTGAACGCGCGCTCCAGCCGGGCGGCGGCAAGATTTTCGTCAAAGGTCATGGTATGGTTGGCCAGGATGCTGGCATAGCCGTGCGTAAACAGTCCCAGCGTCACAAAAACGTCCCTGGTCCTTTCCGCGTCCATCCCGAGACCCTCCTGCATCGCGGCGAGGATCGGCCTCATCTCCTCGGAATCGATCATCTCCGACACGCTGTTTTCCGCAGCGTACCCGGACTGGAACAGGAAACGGAACAGAAGGGGCTTCTCCACGGCGAAGCGGAGATAGTTCAGGCCGATGGACAGCAGGGGATCGGCTTCCGGCTCGCTGCGCAGGAGGTATTCCGTGTGCTGCCCGTCCAACTGCCCGTAGGCCGCCCGCTTCAGCGCGTCGATCGTCGCGAAGTGGTACATGACGGGCTGGGTGGAGCAGCCGAGCTGCCGCGCCACCGTGCGGGCGTTGATGTTTTCATGGCCCTGCTGCCGCGCGACCTCGACGGCGGCGTCCACGATCATGTCCCGGGTGATTTTGACTTTAGGCGCCATAGCTTCCCTCTCCGCCTCCTTGATAAGTAACATATGTTATATAACAAAGATTATATACAGAGGCCCGGATTTGTCAAGGTCTTTTTTCCGTTTTCACCAAAAATCCCCCTTGATTTTTTCTGCGGAAACGCGCGGCGGAGCGGCCGCGGTTTATTGACAAGAAAAACGGCTTTTGGTATACTGTAATTCGTATAGTTGGCGCATTGCGTGTCTGCGCCGTCTAATCATGTGACCAAACAGTGAAAATATGTGTTAGGGGGTTATCTGTTGAAAGATCTCAAACATCTGATCTACTTTGAGAATCTGCTTCAGGAAGCAAACAACGACCTGGTCAAACAGGGCAAGGCCGATGGGAAGCGCGCCATCGGCTACACCTGCTACTTCATGCCTGAGGTACTTCTCGACCTGCCCGGCTGCTTCTCCGTCCGTCTGAGAGCGCCGCGCTGCACCTCGCCCGACCTTGCGACCTATTATCTGTCCGGCCGCGTCTGCCACTACGCCCGCTCCCTGCTGGAGCGCGCGCTCGAGGGCGGCTACAACTTCCTCGACGCCCAGATGGGCACCGAGACCTGCACCGCGACCTGCCGCTTCCAGGAGCACCTGCAGCAGAAGCATCTCGATTCCGTCGAGGACATGCGCATCATCGACAACGACGATTTCTTCGTCACCTTCACCGACATCCCCTTCAAAAACAGCGAGAACAGCTACCAGCACTTCGAGACCCAGCTGCGCGCCCATGTGCTGGAGCCCCTGCACGAGCACTTCGGCGTCGACATCTCGGACGAGGCCCTGCGCAAGACCGTTGAGGACCACAACGAGGTCTGCCGCCTCATCAACGAGATCGGCGACTACCGCAAGCTGGACAACCCCACCATCACCGGCTACGAGTTCCATGTGATCCAGCTGGTTTCTCTCGCCTGCCCGAAGTACCTGATCCTGCCGTACCTGCGAGAGACCGCCGAGGAAATGAAGACCCGCGAGCCCGACCTCAAGAAGAACTACCGCTGCAAGGTGGTCCTGGCCGGCTCCGAGAACGACGACCCCGACTTCACGAAGCTCATCGAGGGCTGCGGCGCGCTGGTCGTCTGCGACCGCTTCTGCTACGGCGCCGTCGAGAGCCGCCAGCCGATCGTCCTTGAAGAAGGCAAGAGCGTGCTCCGCTGCATCGCCGAGCACTACCTCAAGACCTCCAACTGCCCGCGCTTCATGCCGCAGGACGAGATGCGCGAGCGCAAAAAGAGACTCGCGGATTTGGCGAAGGAATACCATGCCGACGGCATCATCATCGCCTCCAACAAGTTCTGCGAGTACTGGAGCTACGAGCGCGTGATCGACACCTTCATCCTCAAGCGCGACTACGGCCTCCCTGTCTGCTCCATCGAGAAGGAGTACATCAACTCCGCCTCCGGTCAGCTGCGCACCCGCTTCCAGGCCTTCGTTGAAAGCGTAGAAATCAAGCATATCCAGGAGGGCAAGTAAAATGGCGATCAAAATTGATGTTTCCGCGATCCAGAAAAAGCTCGCCGAGAAGAAGAACGACGTTCAGAAGACCGTGGCGGAGCTGAAGGCCAACGGCTTCAAGAAGAACGCCCACGACTTCTGGTACGGCAAGCCCCATACCGCCGAGCCCGGCGGCCGCCGCCTGGGCGATCTCTACGAGGACAAGACCGGTCTTCTCAAGCACAGAGAGTGGCGCGGCTTCAAGGACACCATGTACTACATGTACATGATCTGGGGCTACAACTACGTCCACATGGTCACCGACATCCTCAAGTACAGCAACAACCCCATCGACTTCTTCAAGGGCACCTGGCGCTACCGCTGGATGGGCCAGACCTATCTGCCCGTCATCCACTGGTTCGAGCGCGGCCTGCAGGGCATGCGCGGCGAGGCGCTG
>JAFZQE010000028.1 GCA_017552325.1 Oscillospiraceae bacterium | reverse complement strand
TGGCCCTGCTGGACAAGCTCTACCCGGTCGGAGAGTGGAAGGGCCGCATCACGATCGGCGGCGTCGATATCCGCCGGATCCGCACCGAGCACCTGCGCCGGAACATCGGCATGGTGCTGCAGGAGCCCTATCTCTTCTCCCGCACGCTGGAGGAGAACATCGCCATCACGCGGCCCGAGCTGAGCCGCGAGGAGGTCCGCGAGGCCGCCAGAGCAGCCTGCCTGGACGAGACCATCGAGGGCTTTGCCAAGGGCTATGAGACCTTCGTCGGCGAGCGCGGCGTGACGCTCTCCGGCGGCCAGAAGCAGCGCGCGGCCATCGCCCGCACGCTGACGCAGCGCACGCCGATCATGATCTTTGACGACTCGCTCTCCGCGGTCGACACCGAGACCGACGCGAAGATCCGCGCCGAGCTGCAGAAGCGCTTCGGCACGGCCAGCGTGATCCTGATCTCCCACCGCATCACGACCCTGTCCAGGGCCGATCAGATCATCGTGCTGGACAAGGGCCGCATCGTCGAGCACGGCAGCCATGACGAGCTGAAGGCTGCCGGCGGCATCTATCAGAAGATCTACGAGATCCAGTCCGGCTCGGGAGAGGAGGCGGCGGTATGAACGAAGAGAAAGAAAAGTCCCGCTCCCTGCCTTTCTTCGGCGTGCCGAAGCTCTATCCCTACGTGCGCAAGTACAAGCCTCACCTCATTTTCATGGTGACGCTCGGCCTGCTCGTCACGGCGATCGAAGTCGCGATGCCGCTTTTCCAGCGCTATGCGCTCAACCATTACGTCACCGAGCGGACGCTGGACACGATCTGGACCTTCATCGCCCTGTATGTGACGGCGATCGTCCTGCGCGCCTTCATGGACTATCTGACCACCTACCGCGCATCCTGCGTCGAGGTATGGATCGGCCGCGACCTGCGCAACATGGCCTTTGACCATCTGCAGACCCTGTCCTTCTCCTACTTCAACCAGAACAGCGTCGGCTACATCCACTCCCGCGTCATGAGCGACACCTCGCGCATCGGCGTGCTCTTTTCCTGGAGCCTGATGGAGTTTGTCTGGCAGATGGCCTACCTGGTCGGCGCGGTCATTGTGATGCTGATCGTCAACGCCCGCCTCGCGCTGCTGGTCATGCTGATCCTCCCGCTGGTGATCCTGCTCTTCTCGGTGTTCCAGACGAGGCTGATCCGCGTCAACCGCAAGGTGCGCGAGATCAACTCCAAGATCACCGGAGATTTCAATGAAGGCATCACCGGCGCCCGCACGATCAAGACCCTGGCCATCGAGGACAAGATGGACAGGGACTTCGTGGCAGACACCGCCGACATGCGGCTGACCTCGGTGCGTGCGGCGCGTCTGCGCGGCCTCTTCGCCGCAACGATCAGCTTCGCCTCCTCGATGGCGCTGGCGATCGTCCTGTGGAAGGGCGGCGTCATCGCCGAGAGCGAGGTCGGCACCTTCGCGATGTTCATGTCCTACGCGCAGAACATGATGGAGCCCGTCCGCTGGGTCATCGACGCGATCTCCGACCTGATCACCACGCAGGTCAACATCGAGCGTCTGACCCGCCTGCTGGAGACCAAGTCCGACGTGACCGACACGCCGGAGGTCATCGAGCGCTACGGCGACAGCTTTGAGCCCAAGCGCGAGAACTGGGAGGCGCTGCGCGGCGATATCGAGTTCGACGACGTTTCCTTCCAGTATCCCGACGGCGACGAGCTGGTGCTCGAGAACTTCAGCCTCAAGATCCCCTTCGGCTCCAACATCGCCATCGTCGGCGAGACCGGAGCGGGCAAATCCACGCTGGTCAACCTCGTCTGCCGCTTCTACGAGCCGACGAAGGGCCGCGTGCTGATCGACGGGCGCGACGCGCGCGAGCGCAGCCAGCTCTGGCTGCATTCCGCCATCGGCTACGTGCTGCAGACGCCGCACCTCTTCTCCGGCACCGTGCGCGAGAACCTGCTTTACGGCAATCCCGACGCCACGGAGGAGCAGATCGCCCGCGCGCTCGAGCTGGTCTCCGCCACCGACGTGGTCGACAGGCTGGAAAAGGGCCTGGATACCGACGTGGGCGAGGGCGGCGACCTGCTGTCCACCGGCGAAAAGCAGCTGATCAGCTTCGCGCGGGCCATCCTGGCCGACCCGAAGATCCTGGTGCTCGACGAAGCGACCAGCTCCGTCGACACGATCACCGAGCAGAAGATCCAGCACGCCATCGACACCATCGTCCACGGCCGCACCTCCATCGTCATCGCTCACCGCCTCTCCACCGTGCAGAACGCCGACCGCATCCTCGTCGTCAAAAACGGCAAGATCGTCGAGCAGGGGACGCACCGCGAGCTCCTGGCGCTCAACGGCTACTACAAGCAGCTCTACACGCGCCAGTACGAGGACGAGGCGACGCAGACCGTGCTGGCCTGAAGCGTCTGAACATTATCCGATCCCCGTCCGGGGATCGGATAATGTTATGGTAATGATATTATGTTAACCTTTTGGCCGAAGGAACGCAAACGACGGGATGAAGCCCGTCGAATGCTGCCGGGCCTCGGCCGGAAGAGAAGAGGGAAGACCACATGGATTTGCTTGAACTGCTGCTGATCGCCGTCGGTCTGAGCATGGACGCCTTCGCGGTGTCCGTCTGCAAGGGCCTGAGCGTACAGCGGGTCCGGCCGCGCCACGCGCTGCTGGCCGGTCTGTATTTCGGCGGCTTTCAGTTTCTGATGCCGGTGATCGGCTGGCTGCTCGGCGTTCGCTTTGAGGCGCTGATCCAGAGCGTCGACCACTGGATCGCCTTCGGGCTGCTGACGATCATTGGTTTGAGCATGATCAAAGAATCTCGCGGCAAGGCGGAGGAACTCAACGACGACTTCGGCCTGAAGACGATGCTGCTGCTCGCCGTCGCGACGAGCATCGACGCGCTGGCCGTCGGCGTGACCTTCGCCTTCCTGCAGGTCAGCATCCTGCCCGCCGCCGGGCTGATCGGCGTGATCACCTTCGCGCTCTCGGCGCTCGGCATTTACATCGGCAGCGTCTTCGGCGCGCGCTTCAAGTCCGGCGCGGAGCTGGCCGGCGGGATCATCCTGATCCTGATCGGCCTGAAGATCCTGCTCGAGCACCTGGGCCTGGTGGAATTTCCTTTTTGAGGATTTCTTAATATTCTGAATTATTGCTTAACTTTATTAAGAATGGCGGGAAAGGATACAAATCTTAAGATTTTTACGGTATAATACACGCAGTATTTGCCCTGACGAGGAAGATCGGAGGGATGCCGATGAACGGGAAAGTGAAAAAGCCCGCTAAGGCAAGACTGAAACTTTGGCTTCTTCTGGCGGCGGTCCTTTTGGTCGTGCTGATTCTCGTGCTTCTCGGCCTGAGGCTGTATCAATGGAAAAAGGAGCTGGAACAGACCAGGCTCCTGACGCTGGTGGACCGCGAGCATCCGGTGGAAGACGACTATAATTCGGAATTTATCCTGCTGGGAGAGGGCCAGATGCTCGACTCCCGCTGTGTCGACGATCTGGAGGCCATGCTGGCCGCCTGCCGACAGGCCGGGGGAGACCCGGTGATCACAGCCTCCTTCCGCACCTGGGGCGCTCAGGAGCGCGCCTGGGAAGAGGCGCTGGCCGCGCTGACGGAACAGGGCTTCAGCCAGGAAGAGGCGGAGCGGCTGCTCGAGACCCGTCTCGACAGGCCGGGCTACAGCGAGCACGAGCTTGGCCTTGCCGTCGATCTGGCCGAGCAGGGCAGCGAGCTGCCGCAGGAGCAGCAGGCGGAGACGCAGACTCTGCGCTGGCTGAAGGAAAACTCCTGGCGCTACGGCTTCATCCTCCGCTATCCCGAGAACAAGACGGCGCTCACCGGCATGGATTATCGCCCCTGGCATTACCGCTATGTCGGCCGTGAGGCCGCCGCGCAGATCCATGAGCTGGATCTTTCGCTGGAGGAGTACATACAGATGTTTTATTCGGAATAAACCGACGGATGCGTGCGCGTTCGTCGGTTTTTCGTTGACAGTCCGCGGCGGCTTTGATACAATAACATAAATATCCAAGGAAAAGGAGCGTATGACGATGGCCTTTTACTACAGCGAACCCTCCCGCACCTTCAGCGAGTATCTGCTGATCCCCGGCCTGACCCCGGAAAACTGCCGGCCGGAGTATGTTTCCCTCCGCACCCCGCTGGTGAAATACCGCAAGGGCGAGGAGGACTGCCCGATCAGCCTCAACATCCCGATGACCTCCGCGATCATGCAGTCTGTCTCCAACGACACGATGGCGGTCGCGCTGGCCAAGGAAGGCGGCCTGTCTTTCATCTTCGGGTCGCAGCCGATCGAAAACCAGGCGGCGATGGTGCGCCGCGTGAAGAACTACAAGGCGGGCTTCGTCGTCAGCGCCTCCAACCTGACGCCGGACAACACCCTGGCCGACGTGCTGGCGCTCAAGGAGAAGAACGGCTTTTCCACGATCGCCATCACCGAGGACGCCACGCCCAACGGGAAGCTCCTCGGCCTCGTCACCAGCCGCGACTACCGCGTCAGCCGCATGGAGACCGACACGCCCGTGCGCGCCTTCATGACCCCGCGCGAGAGACTGGTCACCGCCCCGGCGGAAACCAGCCTCAAGGAGGCCAACGACATCATCTGGGAGCACAAGCTCAACAACCTTCCCATCGTCGACGCAGAGGATCATCTGCTCTACTTCGTCTTCCGCAAGGACTACGACGAGCACAAGGAGCACCCGCAGAGCCTGCAGGACGAGCAGAAGCGCTACCGCGTCGGCGCCGGCATCAACACCCGCGACTACGCGCAGCGCGTCCCGGCGTTGGTGGAGGCGGGGGTCGACGTGCTGTGCATCGACTCCTCCGACGGCTATACCGCCCGGCAGAAGCGCACGCTGGACTTCATCCGCGAGCGCTACGGCGATTCCGTCAAGGTCGGCGCGGGCAACGTCGTCGACCGCGACGGCTTCCTTTACCTGGCCGAGGCCGGGGCGGACTTCGTCAAGGTCGGCATCGGCGGGGGCTCGATCTGCATCACCCGCGAGACCAAGGGCATCGGCCGCGGTCAGGCCACGGCCGTCATCGAGGTCGCGGCGGCCCGCGACGAGTACTTCAAAAAGACCGGCGTCTACGTGCCGATCTGCTCCGACGGCGGCATCGTCCACGACTATCACATGACCCTGGCGCTCGCGATGGGCGCGGACTTCCTGATGCTCGGCCGCTACTTCGCCCGCTTCGACGAGAGCCCCAACCCGCGCCTGATGGTCAACGGCCAGTACGTCAAGGAGTACTGGGGCGAGGGCTCCAACCGCGCGCGCAACTGGCAGCGCTACGACCTCGGCGGCAAGAGCTCGCTGATGTTTGAGGAGGGCGTGGACTCCTACGTGGCCTACGCCGGCCCCCTGCAGGACAACGTGGCCAAGAGCCTGTACAAGGTCAAGTCCACGATGTGCAACTGCGGAGCGCTCACGATCGAGGAGCTGCAGCAGAAGGCGCGGCTGACGCTGGTCTCCGCAACCAGCATCGTCGAGGGCGGATATCACGACGTGACGCTGAGAAGCAGCACCTGAAATAGTTTTTAGTTTCTGGTTTTTAGTTTTTAGAAGAAAAGAGCTGTGACTTTGGTCACAGCTCTTTTTTCTCTTTTGACTTTTTCGGCTTCGGCGCGGGAAGCTCCGGGAGCATGTCCAGCACCAGCTGCCGAAAGGCCTCGCGGTCCTCGAGCAGCGGGCAGGGGAGCATCGTCTGCTTCGAGCCCTCATAGGGGACGACGGGCTTCTCGTCCGGCAGCGCCCGGCGGCTGGCCGGGGTGATCTTCACCAGCAGCTCCTCCGAGTCGTAGAGCCCGCCGAACACGCGGCCCTCGATGTAAAACAGATAGCCGCCCATCATCGGCAGCGCGCGGACTGCGCCGATCCCGTCCAGCTGGTCCAGCACGTAGGCGGCCAGCTCTTTGTTGCGCTGACTCATGGCCTTGTCCTCCTTTTGCCGCGGGATGCAACCGGAGCCGTCCCGCGCATATTTTTTACGCTATCATCATAGCATACCCGCCGTCCGCGGTCAAGAAAGGCGCATTCCATCTTGCGCGCGGCAGGAAAAAGCGGTATGATAATGATAATCGGACGGCGAAATCAATCGAGGATTCGATTGATTTCGCTGCCAAACGACAAGTTTGGCAGTGAATGATTCAAAGAATCATTCACCCGATTCTCATTGCAATGAATATATGGCACAACAGCCATGCTGTTGTGCTGCGCCGCAAAGCGGCGCGACGAAAAGCTTTTTGGCTTTTCGCCATCATATAATCATTATAAGAAAAAAGCCCGGGAGGCGCGGTGTATGAACATCTATCAGGAGATCGTACAAAAGCTGGACGCCGGCGAGGCCGTCACGCTGGAAACGAGGTTTCACGGGAAAGAGGGCGAGCTCGCCTCGCAGCTGAGCCGCCGGCTGACGGAGGTCAGGCCGGAGCCGGATCCGAAGGGGCGGCTCACCGCCGGCGTAAAGCTTGTCAGCGAGGGCGAGGAGAAGACCGTGCGCGAGCCGATGCTGCCGCAGGAGCGGCTGCTGGTGCTCGGCGGCGGGCATATCGCGCTGCACGTGGTCGAGTTTGCCGCCAAGTGCGGCTTCTCGGTGATCGTGGCCGACGACCGGCCGGACTTCGCCAACCGGGCGCGCTTCCCGCTGGCGGAGCAGGTGATCTGCGACAGCTTTGAAAACGCCATCCGGAGCGTCGGGCTCACGCATTACGACTACGTGGTCATCATCACCCGCGGCCACCGGCACGACGCCGACTGCCTGCGCGTGATCCTGCCCGGCACGCAGCCGGCCTATCTCGGTCTGATCGGCTCGCGCCGCCGGGTCAAGGGCCTGATGGAGATGCTGGCGGGCGAGGGCTATTCCACCGAGAACATGTCCCGCATCTGCACGCCGATCGGCCTTCCCATCGGCGCGATCACCCCGCAGGAGATCGCCGTGTCGATCCTCGCGGAGCTGATCGCATACAAGCGCCTGCCGGAGCACTGCAACGACGGCTTCCGCTTCTGCGGCAACACGGATATGGAGCTGTCCACGCTGCGGTATCTCGCCGAAAACCACGAGCCGAAGGCGATCGTCACAGTCATCGAGACCAAGGGTTCCACGCCGCGCGAGGCCGGGGCGAAGATGGCGGTCAGCCCGTTGGGCAAGGTGACCGGCAGCATCGGCGGCGGCTGCAGCGAGGGCGCGGTGATCCGCGACGCGGTGCGCATCATCGGCACCGGGCGCTACAAGGTCATCGACATCGACCTGACCGGCGACGTGGCCGAGTCCGACGGCATGGTCTGCGGCGGCACGATGCAGGTGCTGGTTGAAGATGCCACGGAATAAAATAGGATCATGGAGAGAAAACGGCTGACCAAATGGACATTGATCTGGCGCAGCGCAAAAGAAGTTGCAGGAGCTTTTTCCGTTATATTTGGACTGGTCGCTCTCTTTTTGTTCGTCGGTGGTCTGCTCCATCATACGGCGCTTCCGACATTGCTTCTTTTGACTGGCGCTTATCTGCTTCTGATGGAGCTTATGGTTCTTATCATTGTGCAGCTTGGGCTCATCAAGGGTTTGTTTCTGCTCGCGCAGCAGGAAAAACTGTTCGGATTTCGCTTCTCTGACGAGAACCTTGACCCGGACAATCCCGACGGGCGCTGGTTCATTTCCACCGACTTTTATCTGTTGGCCTTTCGGCGCGGCTACATCAGCCGGGGCGGAAAGATCCGAGAGTTGTCCGGCTGGGGCATGAGCGAAATGGAACTGTGGGACTGCGAGGGGAAAAAGCACAGGATACGGGGGAAATACAAGGATCTGAAAGCCTTGAAACAATGGCTGGACGCAGAGCGGCCGGAAGCAGAGGACGACAGATCCTGAAGCCTCTCGCGCCATTAATAACAAAAAACCACCGGATTGCTCCGATGGTTTTTTGCTTTTTTCAGACGGCTCAGTGGTCGACGCCGACCATGACGGAGGTGGCTTTGACGATCGCGTAGGCCTCCTTGCCTACCTCGAGGCCGAGCTCCCTGATCGCGGCCATCGAGATGGTGGCGCTCATGATGTTGCCAGCGCCGATGTCGATCTTCACGATGCCGTTAACGGCGCCCTCGTCGATCGCGACGACGGTGCCCTTGAACTGATTTCTCGCGCTGAGTTTCATTTCAAATCTCCTTTCAATATAGCCTTCCACTCCGGGGAAGGCGGCGCGGCGAAGCCGTGACGGATGAGGCGTTTTTCATCCTCAGTCCGTTCTGCTAAAAACTAAAAACTATAAACTAAAAACTGTCGTATAGCAGCAGGATGTTGGCCGGGGCGACGCCCAGCTCCTTCGGGAAGGACTGCGGGCGCTTGTCCTTGCTGAGCCGCCACCATATCGGCTGACTGTCCTGATCCTGACGCGCCCAGCGGAACTGGAGGATCGTCTCGAAGGGCTCCTCCATTTCCTCGACGAAGCGCACCGGGAAGCGGTTGTGCGCGGTGCTGGGGTTGAAGTAGTGGGCGCGGATGCCGATGGCGGCAAGATTGTCGCCGACGGGCTGCGCCGTCTGCAGGCGGATGCCCCACTCGGGCACCTCGACCTCGTAGTCGCCGGTTTTGATGGCCGTCGCGATGTTTTTGCAGCCGGTGAGGATGGCCGCGGGCACGCTGCCCGGGTCGGCAAAGAGCTCCTTGGTCGGCTTGAGCGCCAGCAGGCGGCCGTGATCCATCACCGCGATGCGGCGGCTGAGGTCGTAGGCCTCCTCGCGGCTGTGCGTGACCATCAGCACCTCGCGGCCGAAGCTGTGCAGCATGTTGCGCAGCTCGATCTTCAGCGAATCGCGCAGATGCGCGTCCAGCGCGGAGAAGGGCTCGTCCAGCAGCAGAAGCTCCGGCTCGCTGAGCAGGATGCGCCCGAGCGCCGCGCGCTGCTGCTGACCGCCGGAAAGCTGGCTCGGCTTGTGCTTTTCCTGCGCCTCGAGCCGCATCAGGGACAGCATCTCGTCGACCCGCTGATCCCGCGTCTCCCGGTCGTATTTCCCGCGCAGCGCGCACATCAGGTTCTGCCGCACGGTCATGTTGGGGAAGAGCGCGTAGTTCTGGAACAGATAGCCGACGTGCCGCTGCTGCGGGCGGAGGTTGATGTGCTGCGCGGAGTCAAAGAGCACGCGCCCGTTGAGCTCGATATGCCCTCTGTCGGGCTTCTCGATGCCTGCGATGCACTTGAGCGTCAGGCTTTTGCCGCAGCCGGAGGGGCCGAGGAGCGTCGTGACGCCGGGCTCCGCCTCAAACGCGGTATTGAGCACGAAGCCGCCCAGATCCTTGCGGATATCCACGATCAGACTCATGCCTTCACCGCCTTTTTCTGCCGGGCCTCGAGGAGGTTCACGGTCAGCAGCACGACGGTGCTGATCGCCAGGTTGATCAGCACCCAGAACATGGCGCCCGCCTCGTCGTTGGTGCGCCAGAGCTGATAGACCGTGGTGGAGATCGTGGCGGTGCGCCCGGGCGTATAGCCGATGAGCATGCTCGTCGCGCCGTATTCGCCCAGCGCGCGCGCAAAGGCCAGCACCGTGCCGGCCAGGATCCCCTGCCGGCAGGCGGGCATGCGGATGCGCCAGAAAATATAGCTGTTGGACAGGCCGAGCGTCTGGCCCGCATAGGCCAGGTTTTTGTCGAAGCTCTCAAAGGCGCCTCGCGCCGTTCGGTACATCAGCGGGAAGGCCACGACCGCCGCGGCGAGGACGCCGCCGTACCAGGTCATGACGAACTTGATCCCGAACTGCAGCAGAAACATGCCGAGCGGGCGCTTCACGCCGAAAACGAGCAGCAGGAAATAGCCGCAGACCGTCGGCGGCAGCACCATCGGCAGCGTGAGGATCACGTCCAGGATGCCCTTGACCGTGCGCGGCAGACGCGCCGCGTAATAGGCGAAAAAGATGCCGAGGAAGAACACCAGCACGCAGCTGATCGCGGCGATGCGCAGCGAGTTCCAAAGGGGATACCAGTCAAAGTTGCTCATACAAATCACCGGAGGCGGGGAGGCGTGATCATACGCCTCCCCGGATGTTGGATCAGGTCATGGGGGAGAAGCCGACGGCCTCGAAGACGGCCGTGGCCTCGGGGCCGGTCAGGTAGTCGAGGAAGGCCTGAGCGGCTTCGGGATGCTGGCTGACGTTCAGCACGGCGGCGGGGTAGATGACCTGGCCGCACATGTCCTTCGTGGCGGTGTCCACGATGGTCAGACCCGCGCTGAAGGCGTCGGTGGCATAGACCACGCCGCAGTCAACGCTGCTCTCCTTGACCTGGGTGGTGACTTCCTTGACGTTGGTGCCGTAGGTGATGAGGCCGGCGCCGGCCAGCTCTTCCTCGTTCAGCTCGTAGAAGGCGAAGATCTTCTGCGTGTACTGGCCGACGGGCACGTCGCTGTTGCCCATGGAGAAAAGCACGTCGCCCGCCTTCAGGAGCTCGACCAGCTGGTCAAAGCTCTCGACGCCCTTGGGGTTGCCCTCGGGAACGACCAGGGCGACCTTGTTCTCCAGCAGGTTGATGCGGCTGCCCTGCAGGACGAAGTCCAGCCCGTCTGGGTTCTTCTCGGCGTCGCAGGAGGCGTCGAGCGCGTTCATCTGCTTCGGAGCGGCGGAGATGAACAGGTCGCAGTCCGCGCCCTCCTGGATCTGGGTCTTCAGCGTGCCGGAGGAGTCGAAGTTGTAGGTGATGGTCACGCCGGGGTTGGCCGCCTCATACAGCGCCTTGATCTCCGTCAGGGTCTCGGTCATCGAGGCTGCGGCGAAAACGATCAGCTCGATCGTCTCCTCCTCTGCGGGAGGAGCTTCCTCCTCGGGGGCCTTTTCCTCCTCGGCAGGCTTTGCCTCCTCGGGGGCTTTTTCTTCGTCCGGAGCCTTCTGCTCCTCCTGTGGTTTCTGTTCCTCCGGGGCCTTCTGCTCCGGAGTGCTGCCGCAGGCTGCGAGAGCGAAGATCATCGCCAGAGCCAGCAGCAGCGCGAGGCCTTTTTTCATGTTGTTTCCTCCTTCCCGTGTTTCAGGGAGAAATATTTATAAAAACACGGCTTTACGTGTTTTTACACAAGATGAAAAAAGGGGGATTCAGCCGCCGATCTGGCTCATCAGGCGGCGCTCGGTGATCTCGGCCTGCTCGTCAAAGCGGTGGGCGCGCGGCTTGACGTACACGGCGGCGCGCAGCGCCTCGGTCAATTGCTCGTCCGTGCAGCCGCCGCGCAGCAGCGCGCGGAGATCTGTGCCGCTGTCGAAGCAGAGGCAGGGCTTGAGAAGCCCCGTGCTGGTCAGGCGGACGCGGTTGCAGGAGGCGCAGAATTTGTGGCTGACGGCATCGATGAAGCCGATGCGCCCCTGCAGGCCCTCGGCGGCGAAGTAGTGCGCCGGGCCGTTGCCGCGGATCTCGTCGGTCGGGTGCAGATCCGGCCAGCGCGCCTGCAGGCGCTCCAGCACAAGGTCGGGCGCGACGCGCTTCATGCTGCTGCCGAAGCCGACCGGCATCAGCTCGATGAAGCGGACGTCGACGGGCAGGCGCTGCGAGATCTCCGCGAGGGAGACGGCCTCGGGCAGCGTCTCCTCCAGCAGCACGGCGTTGAGCTTGGTGCGCAGGCCTTTCGCGCAGCAGGCCTCCAGCAGCGCGAGGATCTGCGCGGGAGTAATGGCCCGGCTGCCGGTGATGCGCGCGCAGAGCTCGTCGTCGAGCGTGTCGAGGCTGATGTTGACGGCGTCGAGCCCCGCCTCGCACAGCGCGTCGAGCTGCGCGCCGAGCAGAACGCCGTTCGTCGTCAGCGTCACCTGTTCGACGCCGGGGATCGCCTTGATGTGGCCGATCAGCCCGGCGCAGCCCTTGCGGACGAGCGGCTCGCCTCCGGTAATTTTGAAGCGCACGATGCCGAGCCGGACGGCCGCGGCGCAGATGCGCTCGATCTCCTCGTAGCGGAGGACTTCCTCATGACAGACGGCCGCCACATCCGTCGGCATGCAGTACTGACAGCGGAGATTGCAGCGATCCGTGACAGAAATGCGCATATAGCGGATGCTGCGTCCGAATTGGTCGATCATAGGCAATTACACTCCTTTTCCGAAGCCGCAGGCGGGGAAGTGGCAGACGGGGCAGTTCAGGCAGAGACCGCCGTGGCCGAGCCCGGCGAGCTGCTCCTTCGTGATCGGGGTGCCGGTCACGAGATAGGGCAGCAGCAGGTCGAAGATCGTGCGCTTTGCGTACATGACGCAGCCCGGCAGGCCGCAGACCGGCCGCCCGTCCGGCATGTAGGAGACGAGGAACATCGCGCCGGGGAGGACCGGAGAGCCGTAGGAGACGATGTTCGCGCCGGTGTTTTTGATGGCAAGCGGCGTCCTGTCGTCCGGGTCGACGCTCATGCCGCCGCTGCAGAGCACCATGTCGCAGCCCTTGTCCAGCATGTCCAGCACCGCGGCGGTGATCTTCTCGTGGTCGTCGTTGAGCGTCACATGCTCAACCATCTCGCAGCCGCCGAACTCGTGCAGCTTCTGCTCGATCACGGGGGTAAAGGTGTCCTTGATGCGGCCGTAGAAGACCTCGTTGCCGGTCGTGACGACGCCGACCTTCAGGCTCCTGAGCGGCAGCAGGCGCAGCAGCGGCTCCGGCCCGACGACCTCTTTGGCCCGCTCCATCTTTTCCTTTTCGATGATCAGCGGGATGACGCGCATGGCGGCCAGCTTGTCGCCCTTGCGCACCACGAAGCCGGAGGCGCGCGTCGCGATCATCATCTCGCCCAGCGAGTTGATTTTGCGCAGACGCTCAACGTCCACGAGCAGCAGGCCGTCGATGTCGGCGACCAGCTCGATCTTGCCCTCGCGGGGCTCGGTCGCGTGCATATGTTCATTCTGAGCGATGGCGCGCAGGACTTCCGCTGCGTCGTCCTCATGGAGCATGTTCTCGTTGTTTTCCCAGATATAGATGCTGTCCTTGCCGACGCTCAGCAGCACCGGCACGTCTTCGGGACGGATGACGTGGCCCTTGCGGAACACGGGCCCCTTTTTTTCGTCCCGGATGATCTGGGTGATGTCGTGGCAGAGGACGTGTCCGACCGCGTCCTGAGTCTTCATCAGCTTCATAAAATACCCTCCTGCTTCAAAAAGTCCGCTCCGAGGAGCGAAATGATCTGTTTCTGTACCTCTTCCGCCAGCTCGCGCCGCCGCGCGTGGGCGGCCAGCGCCTCCGGCGTCCGGCATTTTTCCAGGCTCGCGCCGAAGCGCTCGTCCAGGGTGCTGCGCTTGTCGCCGCGCATGAGCTTGTCCGCGTAGAACACCAGCGCGGCCGCGTTCAGCGCCGCGCCGTCCGCCTCCGTGTGCTGGCGGACGATCTCCGCGAGCTTGGGGTGGCCGAGCTCCCGCAGCCAGACGGCGCCCAGCGCGGCGTGGTCGGGCTGCCCCTTGGCGATGTCGTGCAGCAGCGCCGCGCGGTGCACGGCCTTGTCCTCCAGCGAAAGGCCCCGTTCGCCCAGCGCTTGGCATAGCTCGTCGGATAATTTGGCCACGGCGCGGCAGTGGTCGATGCGGTCCTTGTCCGCCCCGGCGGCCTGCAGCAGCGCAAGGCAGACCCGGTCGTTCAGGGGAGCCTTGGGCAGAAGGCCGATCTCCCCGACGGTAAAGCGGTCTCCGTCCCAGTGCAGGACGCTGAACGTTGCATGCGTCAGCAGCTCGCGGTGGCCGATCAGGGTGGAGATGGCGGTCCTGTGGCTGACGACGGCGATGTCGCCCTCGCTCTCCGCGAGGCAGCGCCGCAGCGCCTTCCCCATGCGCTCCCGCACGGCCTCCAGCGTCTCCGCGCCCTCCGGCACGACCGAGAGATCTGCCTCGCGCGCCGCGTACAGATCGGGGAAGCGCTCCCGGATCTCCCGGAAGGGGAGCCCGTCCCAGACGCCCATGTCCTGCTCCTCCAGCCCGGGCATCACGCGCGGCTGCGCGCAGAGCGGGCGGGCGGTTTCGACGGCGCGGGAAAGGGGACTGCAGAACACGGCGTTCAGGCCCTGCAGCTCCGGCGCAAAGGGCAGCAGCGCCGCCTGCAGCCGGCCGATATCGTTCAGCGGCAGGTCGGTCCGCCCGCCGACGCACCAGCGCTCGCCGAGGGGGATGTCCGGCATCGCGTGCCGGATCAGATAGATCGTTCTCATCACAGCTCCTCCCCGAAGCAGCTCTCGAAAAGCGAGGCCGCTTCCCGGCGGAGCTGCTCCGCATAGCGCTCGTAGCAGGCGACGAAGCGCCGGCCCTTTTCGGTCAGGCGGCTTTCGCCGCCGCTGGCCCCGCCCTGGCTGCGTTCGAGCAGCGGGAAGTGGAGCTGCGATTCCAGCGCGCGGATCAGATTCCAGCCGGTGGAGTAGGAGATCTGCATGCGCTGGCAGGCGCTGCGCACCGAGCTCGTCTCGTCCACCAGCGAGAGGAGCATCGCGGTCTTTTCGTCAAAAAAGGACTTTTCCCGGGCGAGGGACACGCTGATCTCCGGCCGGATGAGCTGCTCGTTGTGGTAGCTCAGCAGGGCGCGGTAGTCCGCGGGCGTGTCCGCGTCGTGCAGCGTGCCCGCATCGTCGACGGGGACGAGGCGCATCTCTGCGCCGCAGCGGCTGATCGCACCCTGCAGACCGCGCTCGCCGCTGTCGGCCAGGATCCGGTCGACCAGCGAGGAGGCGATCAGGATCGGGTGGCCGGTTTTCCCCTCGCAGACGGGGCAGGCCAGCTCAGCACCGGACTCGATCAGCTCCGTCACGGTCATCGCGGTGAAAAGCGGGATGTCCACCGGCGTGAAAAGGATGCGGTCGCACTTGTCCTTCAGATAGCGCAGGCCGATCTTGGCCGAGTCGAACATCTGCGTGGTCTCGTAATCCTCGTTGCGCAGGAAGATCAGCCCGTTGTTGGCCAGATGCCGCTCGAGCTGCTGCGCCTGAAAGCCGGTGATCACGACGATCTTGTTCACGCCCGCCTGATGCAGCGTGGCGACGATCCGCTGGGCGATGGAAATGGAGCCGATGTTCAGCATCGGCTTGAAATCGCCCATGCGCGAAGACATCCCCGCCGCTGTGATGACGGCGCCGACGGTCATAGAATCACCTCCTGCGATCCGACTTGTATTTTTTTAATCTTCGATAGTTTGAAGTATACAATAGAATCGCGGAAAAGTAAAGAGGAGCCGTCTTTACAAACAGATAAAATTGTCATAAAATAAACATATCAAGAAAAAAGCGGGGAAACCTATGAGGATCTATGTTTGGGGGACCGGCTGCGCGGCCGGAGAGCTGGCGGATCAGGGCCTTTCGCCCGAGCGGGTGACGGCCTTTGTCGACAGCGCGCCCCGGAGCGAGCGCTTTCTCGGCCGCCCCGTGATCCGTCCGGAGGAGCTGGCCGGGCGGCACTTCGATCTGCTGCTCGTCGCCAGCCGCCAGGCGGAGGCCATCGCCGCGCAGGCGGAGAAACTGGGGCTGCCGGCCGAAAAAATGCTCTTTCTGAGGAACAACTGGCACTCGGTCGACCGGAACCGCGACTACCGGACGGCGGAGGCCGTGCTGGCTCCCGCCTTCACGGAGGAGCTGCGGCGGCCGCGGCACACGGTCTGCGGGCCGCTCTGGGCGGCGGACAGCGCGCTGCCGGCGCGCGAGCTGGAGAACGACTACGTCCGCGTGCGCACGCTGGAGGCGATCTGCGCGCGGCTGGGGGATGTCCCCGGCGCGGCGGCGGAGCTGGGCGTCTACCGCGGCGCCTTCGCCAGCGTCATCAACCGGCTGCTGCCGGAGCGGACGCTGTACCTCTTCGACACCTTCGCGGGCTTCGACGAGGCGGAGGCGGCGGGAGAGGCCGCCGGCTTCGTGGAGGCGCACCGGCTGGCCGGGGCCGAGGCGGTGCTGCGCATCCTGCCGCACCCGGAGCGGGCGGTGCTGAAGCCGGGGCTCTTTCCCGGTTCGCTGCAGGGGCTGGAGGAGCGCTTCGCGCTCGTGTCGCTGGATGTGGACCTGGAGGAGAGCACCCTGGCCGGCCTGCGATATTTTGTTCCGCGGCTGAGCCCGGGCGGCTTTCTGCTGCTTCACGATTGGGCCTCGCCCCGGCTGCCCGGCGTGAAGCGTGCGCTGGCGCGCTATGAGGAGGAGTGCGGGAGGCGGCTGCCGTCCGTCCCGCTCTGCGATATCAACGGAACTTTGGTCATCTGTGGATAAAAGAGGAGGAAACGAACATGAATTACGAAGCTGCCGTTCTGACCATCAGCGACAAGGGCTTCCGCGGCGAGCGGGTCGACACCAGCGGCCCGGCGATCTGCGCGATGCTGGAGGAGGCCGGCTACACGGTCAGCTACCGGACGATCCTGCCGGACGAAGCGGAGCTGATCCGCGCCGAGCTCATCGCCTGCGCCGACATGCGAAAGCTCGCCCTGGTCCTTACGACCGGCGGCACGGGCTTTTCGCCCCGCGACGTCACGCCCGAGGCGACTCTCGCTGTGATCGAGCGGGAGACCCGCGGCATCCCGGAGGCCATGCGCTGGGCGAGCCTGCAGATCACGCCGCGCGGCTGCCTTTCGCGCGCCGCCGCCGGCATCCGCGGCCGCACGCTGATCGTCAACCTGCCAGGCAGCGAACGGGCGGCGAAGGAGAACCTGGCCGCCGTGCTCGACGCGATCGGCCACGGGCTGGACATGCTCTATTCCAGCGGCTCGGCAGACTGCGCCGAGCACCATCACCGGCATGAGGAGGAGCACCACCGCCACGAGGAGGAGCATCACCACCGCCATCATCATGAGGAAGAGCACCGCCACAGCTCGGACGGCGAGCACCGGCATCACAGCTACGACGGGGATCACCGACATCACAGCTCGGACGGAGAGCATCTTCACCGCCACGGCTCGGACGGGGAGCATCGTCACCGCCGCGGCTGAGCTGGGATAAAAACCGGATCCTCGGTTACTTTTCACAAAAAGCAATTCGCAATTTCTGCGAGTTGCTTTTTTTTATAAGTTGCAGCCGCATCGGCGCAGGGAGTATGATATACGAGTAATAATGGTACAGGTGGATGCTATGGACAAAGAGCTTTTTGAAATCAGAGCCGATTCCGTCATCGTCGAGGTCAAGGACGCCGCCACGGGCGAGGTCTTCCGCCGCGAGCTGCCGATCGATTATTTCGAGAACGCCAATTTCCTCCGTCTGAGCGGGGAGAATCTGGACGGCAGCCTGTCCCAGCTCGTCTTTTACACGCCGAGAGGGATCGAAAGAGTCAAGGATATCACCGGCAAGGGCCCCGACCACGACCGCTGCGGCGGCCACGGCCACAGTCACGAATAGCGCACAGTCCTTTTCAAAAGGAAGCAAATACATTGAAATACAAAATCAAGGAGGAAAACAAATGATCAGAAAAACGCTTGTTATCAACGGCGTGACCCGGAACCTCGTGCTGGACAAGGACGAGACTCTGGCGACTGTCCTGCGTGAGCACCTGCTGCTGACCGGCTGCAAGATCGGCTGCGGCGAGGGCCACTGCGGCGCCTGCAACGTCATCATGAACGGCAAGGTCACCAAGGCCTGCCTCTTCAAGATGAGCAGGATCCCGGACAACGCGGAGATCACCACCATCGAGGGCATCGGCACGCTGAGCGACATGCACCCCCTGCAGGTCGCCTGGATGGCGCACGGCTGCGCCCAGTGCGGCTTCTGCACCCCCGGCTTCATCATCAGCGCCAAGGTCCTTC